>NZ_WKCD01000012.1:0-57998 GCF_021606625.1 Pseudomonas sp. PA-4-8C | reverse complement strand
GCCCACAGCCACATCCGCTTCGGGCACTTCGAATACTTCTACTACACCAAGAAACCCGAGCAGCAGGCCGAACTGGCCGAACACGTGCTGAACCTGCATTACCCCGAGTGCCGCGAGCAGCCCGAACCTTACCTGGCGATGTTCCGTGAAATCGTCGAGCGCAACGCCGAAATGATCGCCAAATGGCAGGCTTATGGTTTTTGCCACGGCGTGATGAACACCGACAACATGTCGATCCTGGGCATTACCTTCGACTTCGGGCCCTTCGCGTTTCTGGATGATTTTGACGCGCACTTCATCTGCAACCATTCCGACCATGAAGGGCGCTACTCCTTCAGCAACCAGGTGCCGATCGGGCAGTGGAACCTCAGTGCCTTGGCCCAGGCGCTCACGCCGTTCATCAGCGTTGACGCACTGAAAGAAGCCCTCGGCCTGTACCTGCCGCTGTATCAAGCGCACTACCTGGACCTGATGCGCCGCCGGCTGGGGCTAACCACCGCCGAAGAAGACGACCAGACGCTGGTGGAGGGTTTGCTCAAGCTGATGCAAAACAGCGGTGTGGACTACACGCTGTTCTTCCGCCGCCTGGGCGACGAATCGGCGACGTTAGCCGTGGCGCGGTTGCGTGATGACTTTGTCGACATGGCCGGGTTTGATGCCTGGGCCGAGCGGTACAAGGCCCGTGTTGCACGGGATGGGGATTACACCCAGGAACAGCGCCGTGAGCGGATGCATGCGGTGAACCCGCTGTACATCCTGCGCAACTATCTGGCCCAAAACGCCATTGCTGCCGCCGAGGCTGGGGACTACAGCGAAATTCGGCGGCTGCACGAGGTGCTGTCCAAACCGTTTGAGGAACAGGCGGGGATGGAGCAGTACGCGCAGCGGCCGCCGGATTGGGGCAAGCATTTGGAGATTAGTTGTTCGTCGTGACCCCTTAGATAAAGGTCTCCACCGACACCCCGAAACGCTCGGCCAGCCAACGAATCTGGCGCACGTTGAGCTGGCGCTTTCCGCTCAATATCTCTGAGACGACTGATTGCGCCCCAACGCCCGGGAGGTCGCTCTGGGTGAGGTTGTGCTCACGCATCATGTAGCGCAGCACATCGACCCCGCTGGCGACTGGCATTGGGCGATGCTCACGATCATAAGCTTCGATCCAGTCGCTCAGAATGTCGACCAGGCTCATCAGTGGGCTGTCCTCGTCTTCACCCACCAGACTCAATAGCTCGTCCAAGCCGCACACCAGTGCGTCGTAGTCTGCGTCGTTTTCCGGCTTGCGCAGCACAGGCGAAACGAACTGCCAGTGCTCTGCCGCCACTCGCATAAGTGCGCTCATCTGATTTTTTCCTTCCATTTGTTTTTCTCATAATCACGGTGGTCAAGCAGGTGTTTGATGTAAACGCGCTGCATTCGATACTGCACCGACGCAATCAACCTCAGCTTGTTACCGCCAATATCAAATACATGAAATTCACCTACCTTGTCGGTGGCGGGAAACATGGCTTTCATTGCGGCAAAGTCCTTGGGGGCGTTGCGCTTGATCACGCGATACCACTGATCCAGAGCCGTTGCAGAGCGCGGCCATTTTCCTTTTGCTTCCCAGATCCTGCTTTCACTGATGACTCGCATGCAACGTCCTTATCGCATCTTGCTATGGAGGTTAAACCTGAATTCGAGCTATCGCAATTTGCTATAGCCGCAAACAGACCGGTGGCGCACAACAAAAAGCCTAGCCACACCGCTCACGCTGGCGAGAACGAAAATGTGAGCGGATAAGTATCTATATCCTTGATAAACCTCTGTCTCGACACCAAATACCCAACTGGCCAAACCCAGGAGTCTCCGATGTCCGCACCTCTTGTAATCCCCTGCCCACATTGCAACGGCCTCAACCGCATCCCCGGCGAACGCCTGGGTGACGCGCCCAAGTGTGGGCGTTGCAAGCAGTCGGTGTTGCTGAGCAAACCCTTTGATTTGAAACAGGGTGACTATGCCAGCCAGATCAAGGGCGACCTGCCGCTTTTGGTCGATGTGTGGGCCGACTGGTGCGGGCCGTGCAAGTCGTTTGCGCCGGTATTCGAACAGGCCGCCGGGCAGTTGGAAGGCAAGTGCCGGCTGGCGAAGCTGGACAGTGAAGCTAACCAGCAGCTGTCGGCGCAGTTGGGGATTCGTTCGATTCCCAGTTTGATTCTGTTCAAGAACGGCCGCGAAGTGGCGCGCCAGAGTGGGGCGTTTCCGTTGCCGCAGTTGATGAGTTGGTTGCGTAGCCAGGGGGTGTAAACATCCCCCCATCAACTCGGTCAATGTGGGAGCTGGCTTGCCTGCGATGCAGGCGACTCGGTCTGCCTGGTATACCGAGGTGATGCCATCGCAGGCAAGGCCAGCTCCCACATTAGATGCATTTCATGCGTTAGGTCAGCGGGGCTTCGCGGTCCATCATCTGGCTGACCAGCATGACGCCCAGTTCGCTTAACTGGTGGATGGCCAGCGCTACGTCGCGGTGTTCGCCGGTGAGGTCGTTGGACAGGTTGAGCAGCAAGGTGCGCACCGAGGAGAAGGTTTCGTAGCTGTTGAGTACGAGGGTTTCGGTGGGGAGGTTGGGTGACACGGTATAGAGGTTAGCCATGGATCGTCTCCGGGTTGGGAAGCCGCAACCAGCCCGCTACTAAACGGAGGGTGGCAGCTGTACGCAGGTTAGTAGACCGGGGAGACGCAACCGGCGCGCTCGAAAACGCCCTCCGTACAGCCACCATAGAATTCAGGAAGATCCTGATCGACGATATGCCGTACATCTCACCACGGGCTACTAAACCCGATCACTGAACATTCAGCGACCGGCAAACCTTAGAGACGCCCATCCAGACGCACAAGCCGGCGGATTCTGGCGTAGCTGTAGGCAAGGTTACAAGGCACAAGCCCAATTGCCAGACCCTTCCTACAGACCCTGTGGGACAAATCCAACTCACCTGCCGAAATGCAATCCAAACTGTGGGAGCTGGCTTGCCTGCGATAACGGTGTTCCAGGCGACACATTGACTCAATGTGCCGCCTTCATCGCGGGCAAGCCCGGCTCCCACAGTGTTCGATGTTGCCTGTGGGGTCAGGCGTTTTCCAGCAAGTTATGCAGCTCCACAAACTGCTGCGTCAGCTTATGCCGCGGATCCAGATGAATCAGCGGCTTACTCTCCTGGTGCGACTCACGCATACGCACCGAGCTGGCCAGGTACACCGGCAATACAGGCAACCCTTCGGCAATCAACTCATCGAGAATCTGCTGCGGCAAACTCGCACGAGCCTGAAATTGGTTGACCACAATGCCTTCCACTTCCAGGCCTTCGTTATGGTCGTCCTTCAGTTCTTCGATCTCTGCTAGCAGGCCATACAACGCCTGGCGCGAAAAGCTGTCGCAATCGAATGGAATAAGCACACGATCAGCGGCAATCAGCGCCGAAACCGCATAAAAATTCAGCGCTGGCGGCGTATCCAGGTAAATCCGGTCGTAATCCTCGCTCAACTCATCCAGCAGCTTTCGCAGCTTGTTGATCTTGTGCTTGGCCTCAAGCTTGGGCTGCAGGTCAGCCAGTTCCGGGGTGGCGGTGATCACATGCAGGTTGTCGAAGGGTGTTTCGTAGATATCCACCCTGTTCTTCTTCGAAAACGGCCCCGTAGACAGGGTTTGCTTGAAAAAATCCGCGATCCCCATGGGGATGTCGTCACCCGTCAGCCCGGTGAGGTACTGAGTGGAGTTGGCCTGTGCATCGAGGTCCACCAACAGGGTTCGATAACCTTCGCTGGCGCTGACCGCCGCCAGGTTGCAGGCGATGCTGGACTTGCCCACACCGCCTTTTTGATTGAACACCACGCGCCGCATGGAAAAACCTCCGTGTATCAATGAATGCCCGAGTGTAGAGCGCAAAAGCGCCCATTAGCTACCTCGTTCATCAGGGCTCCGCATCTGGCTAACAAACAAATAGGAGTGCGCCTATTCCACACTCGATCAGCCATGACCAAGAATCTGTAAGTTCTTCCAACTTAATTTGTGATCAATAGTGAACAAATTTTCACCACTATTTGCTAGAACTCCACGGCACCGGGATAATGCGCGCCATTCGGCCATTGCTCCCTGTCCCGGAATCCGGGGCCATTGGCCGCACATGGAAGCCCGCAGGGGCGGGATAACTTCTCAGTGATCAACTTCAACATCGCCCAATGGCGCGCCTGGGCTCCTGGCCTTGAGAGTGCGGACGACTGGCACGCCTGGTGCCGGGACCCGGTGTTGCTGCCTGCCAGCGAAGCGTCCCCCGATGTGTCATTTTTGCCAGCTATGCAGCGCCGCCGCTTGAGCCGGCTGGCGCGCATGGCGTTCAGCGTCGGCTGGCCGCTGGCCGAGGGCCTTGAAGACCTGCCGCTGGTGTTCATTTCCCGCCACGGCGAAACCCCGCGCACCCTGGACATCCTCAGCGACCTGGCCAACGAGCAGCCGCTGTCGCCCACTCAGTTCAGCCTGTCGGTGCATAACGCGGTGATCGGCCTGTGGTCGATCCTGCGTAATGAAACCAGCGAGATGACCGCCCTCGCCGCCGCCGGCGATGGCCTCGAACACGGCCTGCTCGAAGCCGCCGCGTTGCTCAACGAAGGCGCACCCGCCGTGTTGCTGGTGATCACCGAAGAACAACCGCCCCAAGCCTATGCCAGCTGGATCACGGATGTACCCTTCCCCTACGCCCTCGGCCTGTTGCTCACGCCGGGCGACGAGTGGCAACTGGAACTCACCACCGGCACTGTCCAACTCACTCAAACCCAGTGGCCCCACGCCCTGAACCTGCTGCGCACCCTGCTGACCGATCAGGGCGCCTGCCAACATGCCTGGAAGAACCGAGTATGGAACTGGCAACGCAAGCCCTGACCCACAAGCCACGGCAGGCCTATTACTGGCGCCTGTTCGCCACGGCCCTCAGCTTTTGCCTGTTTGGCATCGGCGGGCTGTGCCTGCGCTTGCTGGTGTTTCCACTGCTCAGTTGCCTGCCGGGCGACGCCAGCCAGCACCAACGGCGTGCACGCCACACCATCAGTTGCCTGTTCTGGTTTTTTATTCGCTTGATGAAGGGCCTGGGCATTCTCACGTACAGCGTCGAGGGTGCCGAAAAGCTTGGCCGCCCTGGCCAGATGATCGTCGCCAACCATCCGTCGCTGATCGACGTGGTGTTCCTGATCGGCCTGATGCGCCAGACCAACTGCGTGGTCAAGCAGAGTCTGTTCCAAAACCCGTTCACCCGCAGCCCGGTGCGCGATGCCGGCTACATCAGCAACGACGGCAGCGCCGACATGCTCGATGCCGCAGCCGACGCCCTGCGCGCCGGCCAGACGCTGATCATCTTTCCCGAAGGCACCCGCACCACGCCCGGCGCGGCGCCGGCCTTTCATCGCGGCGGCGCGGCCATTGCGCTGCGCGGTGCGACAATCATCACGCCAGTGGTGATCAAGGTCAGCCCCACCACCCTGACCAAGGCCGAACCCTGGTATCGCATCCCCCACCGTCGATTTCACTTCAGTTTGCGCGTGGGCGCCGATATAGAGCCACAAGCGTTTGCCGCAGTCGGGCCCGCGCCCCAGGCTTCACGCAAGCTCAACGATCACCTGCATCACTATTTCATTAAGGAGCTCGCCGAAGATGAGCGACCAACACCGCCTTGAGCACGACATAAAGCTGCTGATCATCGAGGCCCTGGGCCTGGAAGACATCAGCGTCGACGACATTGGCAGCGACCAGACGCTGTTTGGCGAAGGCCTGGGCCTGGATTCCGTCGACGCCCTGGAATTGGGCCTGGCGATCCAGAAAAAATACGGCATCAAAATCGATGCCGACGCCAAGGACACCCGCAATCACTTCACCAACGTGGCCAGCCTTGCGGCGTTCGTCACGGCCCGACAGGCAGCTTGAGACCGTACCATGCAAACTCGTGACGATATTTTCAACACCCTGCGCGACGCCTTGGTGGAACTGTTTGAACTGCCCCCGGAACGCGTCACCTTGGACGCCAACCTGTACCAGGACCTGGAAATCGACAGCATCGACGCCGTGGACCTGATCGACCACATCAAGCGTCAGACCGGCAAGAAAATTGCCGCCGAAGAATTCAAGGCGGTACGCACGGTGAACGACGTGGTAGAGGCGGTGTACCGTCTGGTCCAGCCCGCCGCATGAGCCGGCTGATCGGCCTTGGCCTGTTATTGGCGGGGCTGCTGTACCCCTTCGCGGTGTATTACGGCACCGAGCACTTTGCACCCTGGCAGTTCGGCTTATTGCTGGGCAGCCTGTGGCTGCTGCGCGCGCTCACCGCTGCGCAGCGCCCGGGCAGCCGGTGGATGGCGGTGGTGGTGATCGTGTTTTGCCTGGCGCTGGCCTGGTTCGATAACCCGCAGTGGCTGCGCTGGTACCCGAGCCTTGTCAGCGCGTTCATGCTGGCGCTGTTCGGCCTGAGCCTGAAGTACGGCCCGCCGATGGTCGAGCGCCTGGCGCGCATGACCGACCCGCACCTGCCGCCCCACGCGGTGGTGTATACCCGCCGGGTCACCCTGGTGTGGAGTGTGTTTTTTCTCTGTAATGGCCTGCTCGCCGCCGCGCTCACCCTGTGGGCGCCGCTGAGCTGGTGGACGTTGTACAACGGCCTGATCGCCTACGGGTTGATGGGGCTGTTGTTTGCCGTGGAATGGCTGGTACGACAAAGGGTTCGAGGCCGCGTATGAAAGGGTTGAAACTTGAGCATTTGCTGCTTGAGCCACTGCGGGATCGTGGGGTGACTACCGAGCCCGCCATGAATCACGCGCAACTGTGCGAGCGCTCCTTGAGCCTCGCCGCAGGCTTGCAGGCCCAGGGCATCCGGCGCCTGGCCGTGCACCTGGAAGACGCCGGGCTGCTGGCGATTGCGCTGCTGGCCGCCTGGCGGGCCGGTGCGAGCGTGCTGCTGCCCGCCGACCTGCAACCCCAGACCCGCCAACGCTGGGCCGCTGCCGTGGATGCCTGGCTGGTGGACGCCAGCGACCTGGACGCGCTGTATCAAGCGCCCTTGAGCGCCGCCGCCCTCGACTTGGACAGCTGCCAACTGAGCCTGTGCACCTCCGGCTCCAGCGGCGAGCCCAAGCGCATCGACAAGTCCCTGCGCCAGCTGGCCAATGAAGTAGAGGCGCTGGAGGCCCTGTGGGGCAAAGACCTCAAGGACGCCTGCATCATCGGCAGTGTCGCCACCCAGCATATCTACGGCTTGCTGTTTCGCGTGCTGTGGCCGCTGTGCGCAGGTCGCACCTTTGTGCGCAAACAACTGGCGTTCCCCGAAGACATGCAGCGCGCCAGCCGAGAGCACCGGCAATTTGCCTGGGTGGCCAGCCCGGCGTTGCTCAAGCGCATGGGCGACAACCTCGACTGGCCGGCACTGAGCCAGGTTGCGCGAGTGTTTTCCTCCGGCGGTGCATTGCCGATTGAAGCTGCCGGCAGCCTCTACGACCGTTTACAGCAATGGCCGACGGAAATCCTCGGCAGCTCGGAAACCGGCGGCATCGCCTGGCGCCAGGGTGCGCAACCCTGGCAGCCGTTTGCCGATGTACAACTGAGCCAGGATGCCGACGGCGCTCTGCGTATCGCATCAAAATACCTGCCCGAAGGGCACATCGAACAGACTGCCGACGCTGCACGCATCCATGCCGATGGCTGTTTTGAGTTGCTGGGCCGCCTGGACCGTATCGTCAAGCTGGAAGAGAAACGCATCTCCCTGCCGATGCTCGAACAGGCGTTGATGACCCACCCGTGGGTCGCCGAAACCCGCTTGGGCGTGGTGCAGGAAAACCGCGCCTCCCTCGGCGCGCTGGTGGTGCTCAGCAGCGATGGCTTGCATGCCCTGCGCAACCAGGGCCGCCGCACGCTCACCCAAACCTTGCGCCAGCACTTGAGCCAACATTGCGAGGCCCTGGCCTTGCCGCGCCGCTGGCGTGTGCTGCGCCAATTGCCGCTGAACAGCCAGGGCAAGCTGCCCCAGGCCGATATCGAAGCCTTGTTGCTGGCGCCTCGCCCGAAAGGGCCTGAGGTGTTGGCGCAAGTCGAAACCGAAGGTGAATGGACCTTGCAACTGAGCATCCCACCGGACCTGGCCTATTTCAGCGGGCACTTCCCGGTCACCCCGGTACTGCCAGGGGTGGTGCAGGTGGAATGGGCGTTCAACCTGGGCCAGCAATTGCTCGACCTGCCAACCCGGTTCGCCGGCATGGAAGTGCTCAAGTTCCAGCAACTGGTGCGCCCGGGCGATCACATCGAACTGCACCTGCGCTTTGATCGGGAGCGTAGCAAGCTGTACTTCGCCTATCGCAATGGGGTTGCTGCCTGCTCAAGCGGGCGGATAGTGCTGGAGGCCGCGCATGCATAAGCCGGGTGAGCACTTCGTGCTCAATCGCGGGCAAGCCCGCTCCCACACTGGATCGGTGTCGGCCAACAATCTTATGAGCACAGCAAGTCCAATGTGGGAGCTGGCTTGCCTGCGATGCAGGCGGCCCGGTGTATCGGGTGCCCCCCATCATGCATAACCCCTGCGCTTTAATCCCGGTGTACAACCACGAAGCCGCCGTGCCAGCCGTGGTCCACAGTGTGCTGAAAAGCGGCCTGCCCTGCCTCTTGGTGGACGATGGCAGCAGCGCCGCCTGCGCAGCCGTGCTGGCGCACCTGGCGACGCTGGACAACGTCACCCTGCTGACCCTGCCCAGCAACCAGGGCAAGGGCGGCGCCGTGATGGCCGGTTTCCGCGAGGCAGCGCGCCTGGGCTACACCCACGCCCTGCAAGTGGACGCCGATGGCCAGCACGACCTGCGCGAAGTCGAGACCTTTATCCACACCTCACGCCAGCACCCCGACGCCGTCATCTGCGGCTACCCCGAATACGACGACAGCGTGCCCAAGGGTCGCCTGTACGCACGTTACCTGACCCACGTTTGGGTGTGGATCAACACCCTGTCGCTTGAGATTCGCGACTCGATGTGCGGCTTTCGCGTGTACCCGCTGGCGCCGACCCTGGCGCTGATGGACTCGGCCTACATCGGCACGCACATGGATTTCGACTCGGACATCCTGGTGCGCCTGGCCTGGCGCAACCAGCCCATGCGCTGGCTGCCCACCCAGGTGCACTACCCCGCCGACGGCCTGTCGCACTTTCGCTTGTTGCGCGACAACCTGCGCATCAGCGCCATGCACACGCGGTTGTTCTTCGGCATGCTCGTGCGCGCGCCGATGATCCTGTGGCGACGGTGGCAAGCATGAACGACAGCACCAAGCACTGGGCCGACCGCGAAGAACGCGGCAGCTTCTGGCTGATGAAGTTCACCGCGGTCGCGGTAAAAGTCCTCGGCCGTCGCCTGTTGAGCCCGTTGCTCTACAGCATCGTGTTTTACTTCTTCCTGTTCGGCCGCACCGCACGCCACAGCGCCTGGCAATACCAGCAGCGCCTGGCGCAGTGGAGCGGGCGCGACGACCTGCTGCCGAGCCACCGCACCGTCTTTGCCCAGTTCATGGCTTTTGCCGATTCGCTGCTGGACAAGCTCGACGTGTGGAACGGCAAGCTGCGCCTGGAGCAAATCGAGATCAATGACCCGGCGCAGTTGCGCAGCCAACTGCGTGGCGAGCGGGGGCAAATGCTGGTGGGCGCACACCTGGGCAACCTGGAAGTGTGCCGCGCCCTGGCGGAGATCGGTGAGCAGGTCACCATGAATGTACTGGTGCACACCAAGCACGCCGAGCGTTTCAACCGCCTGCTGGGCGAGGCTGGCGCGACCCATTTACGCCTGATCCAGGTCAGCGAACTGGACCCGGCCACCATGCTGCTGCTCAGCCAGCGCCTGGACGATGGCGAGTGGCTGGCGATTGCCGGCGACCGTATCCCGCTGCACGGCGGGCGCACGGTGCGCGTGGACTTCCTCGGCCATACGGCGGCATTCCCCCAAGGCCCATGGCTGCTGGCGGGCTTACTCAAGTGCCCGGTCAATCTGCTGATGTGCCTCAAGCACCAGGGTCGCTATCGCCTGACCATCGAGCCCTTTGCCGATTTGATCGAATGGAAGCGCAGCACCCGCGAGCAGGTTATCGCCCTGTGGACCGCCCGCTACGCCGCACGCCTGGGCCAGTTCTGCCTGCAAGCGCCCCAACAATGGTTCAACTTTTACCCTTTCTGGAAGACCGATGACCACGCCTCTTGAGCCCATCACCTTTGGTGAACGCCCCCTGCGCATCGAAGACGTGCTGGCCCTGGCCAACCGCCAGGTGCCCACTCGTCTGCAGGACGATGCCGCGTACCGCCAGCGCATCGCCAAGGGCGCGCAGTTCCTCGACTCGCTGCTGGACAAGGAAGGCGTGATCTACGGCGTGACCACCGGCTACGGCGACTCCTGTGTGGTGGCAGTGCCGCTGGAGCACGTCGAAGCGTTGCCGCGTCACCTGTACACTTTTCACGGTTGCGGCCTGGGCAAGTTGCTCGACGCCCAAGCCACCCGCGCCGTGTTGGCGGCGCGTTTGCAGTCGCTGTGCCATGGCGTGTCGGGTGTTCGCGTGGAGCTGCTGGAACGCCTGCATGCCTTCCTCGAAAACGATGTATTGCCACTGATCCCGGAAGAAGGCTCGGTGGGCGCCAGCGGTGATCTGACGCCGCTGTCCTACGTGGCCGCGACCTTGTCTGGCGAACGTGAAGTGCTGTTCCGCGGCGAACGCCGCCCGGCAGCCGACGTACACCGTGAACTGGGCTGGGAGCCGCTGGTACTGCGGCCCAAGGAAGCCCTGGCACTGATGAACGGCACCGCCGTGATGACTGGCCTGGCCTGCCTGGCCTTTGCCCGCGCCGACTACCTGTTGCAACTGGCCACGCGCATCACCGCGCTCAATGTGGTGGCCCTGCAAGGCAACCCGGAACACTTCGACGAGCGCCTGTTCGCCGCCAAACCACACCCTGGGCAGATGCAAGTCGCCGCGTGGCTGCGCAAAGACCTGGCCATCGACGCGCCCACCGCCCCCCTGCATCGCCTGCAAGACCGTTATTCGCTGCGCTGCGCGCCCCACGTGCTCGGCGTATTGGCGGACAGCCTGAACTGGCTGCGCTCGTTCATCGAGATCGAACTGAACAGCGCCAACGACAACCCGATCATCGATGCCGAAGAAGAACGTGTGCTGCATGGCGGGCACTTCTACGGCGGGCATATCGCCTTCGCCATGGACAGCCTCAAGACCCTGGTCGCCAACGTTGCCGACCTGCTCGACCGCCAGCTCGCACTGTTGGTGGATGTGCGCTACAACCATGGCCTGCCGAGCAACCTGTCGGGCGCCCCGGCTGATCGTGCAATGATCAACCATGGCTTCAAGGCCGTGCAGATCGGCACCAGCGCCTGGACCGCCGAAGCACTGAAAAACACCATGCCGGCCAGCGTGTTCTCACGCTCTACCGAGTGCCACAACCAGGACAAGGTGAGCATGGGCACCATCGCTGCCCGCGATGCGATCCGCGTGCTGGAGTTGACCGAACAGGTCGCCGCCGCGACCCTGCTCGCCGCCAACCAGGGCGTGTGGCTGCGCGCCCAGGCCGGGGATGCCCGGCCACTGCCGCCGGCGCTGGCCGCGATGCATGCAGAGCTGGCCCAAGACTTTGCGCCGGTCATCGAAGACCGCGCCCTGGAAGGCGAACTGCGCCTGTGCCTACAACGCATCGCCGCGCAACACTGGAGGCTGCATGCGTAGCCCGGGCGTGTTGCACAGCGACACTGAAATCCTCGTGCCGTTTTTCGACATCGACACCATGAACGTGGTGTGGCACGGGCATTACGTGAAGTACCTGGAAGTGGCGCGCTGTGCGTTGCTCGACAAGATCGGCCATAACTACACGGCGATGCTCGAAGCCGGCTACGCGTGGCCGGTGATCGACATGCAGCTACGCTATGTGCGCGGCGCGACCTTCGGTCAAACGATCAACGTGCGCGCCAGCCTGGTGGAATGGGAGAACCGCTTGAAGGTGAACTACCTGATTACCGACCGGGCCAGCGGCGAGCGCTTGACCCGCGCCAGCACCGTGCAAGTCGCGGTGCAAATCGCCAGCCGCGAGATGCAGCTGGCCTCGCCCAAAGTCTTCACCGACGCCGTAGAGAGAGCCCTGGAATGAGCCCCCCTGTAGGAGCGAGCTTGCTCGCGAAGATCGCCAACGATAACGCGGGGCGCCTGACACCCCGTGGGGCCCTCAGGTTTTTCGCGAGCAAGCTCGCTCCTACAGTGGCTGCGTTGTTGCTGAGCTTCAGCGCCCACGCCTTCGACCTGCAGCAGTTGAGCGATCAGCTTGCCAAACCCTCCGTGATCCACGGCCACTTCACCCAGGAAAAACACCTGCGCGCCCTGCCCCAGCCGCTAGTGAGCAAAGGCACCTTCGTGCTCGCCAAGGATCACGGCCTGCTGTGGCTGTTGAAAACCCCGCTGCAACAGGACTACCGCATTACAGCTCAAGGCATTGCCCGCCGCGACGCCAATGGCTGGCAACTACTGCCAAACAAGAGCGCCGGCGCCGAACAAAATCGTTTGTTCCTGGCAGTACTGCAGGGCGACAGCAGTGGCCTGCAGCGCGACTTCGACCTGCAACTGCAAGGCGAGGCCCAACAGTGGAAGCTGACGCTGACCCCGCGTTCGCTGCTGCTCAAGCAAGTGTTCACCCAGATCAATATCGACGGCGGCGCGCTGGTGCACAGCATTGAATTGCTGGAAACCCAAGGCGACAGCACGCTGTTGCGCATGCAGGACAGCACGGCCGACCAGCCCCTGAGCGACGCGGAGCAACACGACTTTGCCCAGTGAGCGCCTACTGCCGCGCCTGTTCCTGACCCTGCTGGTGGCCGTGCTGGCCCTGGCCGGCTGGCAGTGGCGTGATGGCGCGCCGTTGTCGGCCAACCTGATGGAGCTGGTGCCCGGCAGCACGCCAGACGCCCTGGAGCTGCAAGCCGAACAACGCATGCAAGAGCCGCTCAACCGCGAAATGCTGGTACTGGTGGGGCATGCCGACCGTCAGCAAGCGGTGGCCGTGGCGCAGCAACTGGGTGAGCGCTGGCAGGCCAGCGGCCTGTTTGAAAAGGTGCAGTGGAATCTGCAAGCCGACTTGCCAGCATTGCGCGAGCAACTGCTGCGTGGGCGTTTGTCGATGCTCTCGTCCAAGGACCGCGAACAGCTGACCCAACAGCCTGAGGCGTTCATCCAGCAACGCGTGCAATCGCTGTTCGACCCCTTCACAGGTTTCAGCCTGGTGCCCAGCCAGGACGATTGGCTCGGCCTGACAGGGCGCATCCAGAACAGCCAACCGCAACACGGCGCGGTGCAAATGGACATCGGCAGCGGCGCCTTGATCGCCGATGCCGACGGCAAGAGCTGGGTGCTGCTGCGGGCGCGCACCACCGGCAACGCCTTCGACATGAAGCTGCCGCTGCAGGTGGCAGACTTGCTAAAAGCCAGCCGCGAGCAAGCCGGCGCACACGGCGCGCAACTGCTCGCCGCCAGCGGTTTGCTGTATGCGGCCAACGGGCAACAGCAGGCCACGCGGGAAATGACCTGGGTCGGCGGCGGCGCCACCTTGGGCATTCTGTTATTGCTGTTGCTGGCGTTCCGGCGCTGGCGGGTGTTGCTGGCGTTCGTGCCGGTGCTAGTGGGCATGCTGTTTGGCGCGGTGGCGTGTGTGGCGCTGTTTGGGCATATGCATGTGATGACCCTGGTACTGGGTTCCAGCCTGATCGGCGTGGCGGTGGATTACCCACTGCATTACCTGTCCAAAAGCTGGAGCCTGCAGCCGTGGCGCAGTTGGCCGGCGTTGCGCCTGACCCTGCCGGGGCTGAGCCTGAGCCTGGCCACCAGCGCTATCGGTTACCTGGCGCTGGCCTGGACGCCGTTCCCGGCGCTGACCCAAATTGCGGTGTTCTCCGCCGCCGGCCTTGTAGGTGCCTATTTGTGCGCCGTGTGCCTGTTGCCCGCGCTGCTCAAGGGCGTGGAACTGCGCCCGGCGCAATGGCCGCTGCGTGTAGCCCAAAGCTTATGGCAGCTACGCACAGCCCTGCTCAAACGCGTGCCCAGTTCGGTGCTGCTGGTGTGGGTGCTGCTGTTCTGCGCGGCGGGCCTGTGGCAACTGAACACTAAAAACGATATCCGCCAATGGATCGGTGCGCCGCCGCAGTTGCTGCACGAAGCCCAGGCCGTGGCGCGCATCACCGGGTTCCAGCCCACCAGCCAGTTTTTCCTGGTGCGGGCGAGCAATCAGCAACAGTTGCTGGAACGCCAGGCCGCCCTGGGCAAACGCTTGGATCAATTGGTGCAGATGGACAAGCTCCAGGGCTACCTGGCGCTCAATCAACTGGTCAGCCTCCCCGACGAACAACAACAGCTGCGCGAGGCGCTGAACAACCTGGCGCCACACTGGCAACCGCTACTGGACCTCGGCGTGCCCCTCACTGCCCTGCAAGCCGAAGTGGCGCAGTTGCAGGCTCTGCCCACCGCAGACATCGACGCCGCACTGCAAGGCCCACTGGCCGAGCCCTGGCGCACGCTGTGGCTCGGCCCGGTGGACGGCGGCGTGGCGGCCATGGTCAGCCTGCAAGGCTTGAACAACCCGGCGTTGCTACGGGTGCAGGCGCTGGACTTGCCCGGCGTGCAGTTGGTGGATCGCCTGGGTGACTTGAACCGGGTGTTTGCCGACACGCAGATCAGCGCTGCCGAATTGAAGTTGCTGTCTTGCGTGCTGATCGTGCTATTGCTGATTGCGCCCTTCGGCGTTGGCGGCGCCTTGCGTATCGTCGCCCTGCCGCTGCTGGCCGCGTTGTGCAGCCTGGCCAGCCTCGGTTGGCTGGGCCAGCCACTGACCCTGTTCAGTCTGTTTGGCCTGTTGCTGGTCACGGCCATCAGCGTTGACTATGCGATTTTGATGCGCGAGCAGATCGGCGGCCCTGCCGTCAGCCTGTTGGGAACACTGCTGGCGGCACTGACGACCTGGTTGTCGTTCGGCCTGCTGGCGGTCTCCAGTACACCGGCCGTGAGCAATTTCGGCTTGTCGGTCAGCCTGGGCCTGGCGTTCAGCTTTATGCTGGCGCCCTGGGCCGGCCGACAGAAACACGCCTTATGAATGTGATTAGCGCCCATGCGGCAAGGAGCCCTCGTGCCCACAGTTGAAATGGAACGTCGCCAGGTGGTGGTGATCGGTGCCGGGCCTTCCGGTGCCATCGCGGCCGCGCTGTTAAAGCGCAAAGGGCATGATGTATTGATCATCGAGCGCGAGCATTTCCCGCGCTTCTCGATTGGCGAAAGCCTGCTGTCACACTGCATCGATTTTATCGAAGAAGCCGGCATGCTCGACGCAGTGCAAGCGGCTGGCTTCCAGGTAAAAACCGGCGCCGCATTCGCCTGGGGCGAGCGCTACAGTGCCTTTGATTTCAGCGATACCTTCAGCAACGGCAAGCCCACCACCTTCCAGGTGCAGCGCGGCGAGTTCGACAAGTTGCTGGCCGACCAGGCGGCGCTGCAAGGCGTGGAAATCCGCTATGGCCAAACCATTGTCGGCGTGGATTTTTCTGCCGAGAGCCGGTATTTGCATGTGCGCCGCCAGAATGGCAGTGAGTACCACCTCAAGGCCAGGTTCGTGCTCGATGCCAGTGGCTATGGCCGTGTGTTGCCACGCCTGCTGGACCTGGAAGCACCGTCGAATTTCCCGCTGCGCCAGGCCGTATTCACCCACGTCGAAGACCGTATCGAACACCCAGGCTTTGACCGCAGCAAAATCCTGGTGACCACTCACCCGACCAAGCGCGATATCTGGTTCTGGACCATCCCGTTCAGTAACGGCCGTTGCTCGGTGGGCGTGGTCGCGGCCAAGGAGCATTTCGAGGGCGCGGGCAGCGACCTCGACGCCTGCCTGCGCTGCTTTATCGAGCAAACCCCAAGCCTGTCCGGCGTGCTGCAAAATGCCGTGTGGGACACCCCGGCGCGCACGATCGGCGGCTACGCGGCCAACGTCAAAACCCTGCACGGCCCAGGTTTTGCGCTGCTGGGCAACGCGGCGGAATTCCTCGACCCGGTGTTCTCTTCCGGCGTGACCATTGCCATGCGTTCGGCGAGCATGGCCGCGGGTGTGCTGCACCGCCAATTGAGCGGCGAAACGGTGGACTGGCAAACCGAGTTTGCCGAGCCGCTCAAGCGCGGTGTCGATACCTTCCGTTGCTACGTCGAAGGCTGGTATGCGGGCACGTTCCAGGACGTGATTTTCCATCCTGGCAGTTCACCGGAGATTCGCCGCATGATCAGCTCAATCCTGGCCGGTTACGCCTGGGATGAACGCAACCCGTTTGTCAGCGAGCCGAAGCGGCGCTTGCGGATGTTGTCGGATATTTGTGCGAGTGAAGCGGTATGAGCAGCCCTGGCGTTGAAAAAAACTACCTGAGTCAAAACTACGTCGAAGAAACCAAGTTCGGTTTCTGGTTCCTGCGCAGCCATACCTGGCAGCATCACGTGTTGCGCGTGGCGATCAATGACCTGCGCAGCCTGTTCAGCGAGCCGCTACCGGTAGCGCCGGTGTTGTTGGATGCTGGTTGCGGCCAGGGCAAATCCTTCCAGTTGCTGCATCAGGTGTTCGCACCTTCGCGCCTGATCGGCCTGGATGCCGACCCCCACAGCCTGGCACTGAGCCGCGAAGAAGCTGCGCGCCTGGGGCTGGACGTCGAACTGATCGGCAGCGACTGCGCGACCCTCAACGTGCCGGATGCCAGCGTCGATATCCTGTTCTGCCACCAGACCTTCCATCATCTGGTGGAACAACATCGCGCACTCAAGGAGTTCTATCGGGTGCTCAAGCCGGGCGGCTATCTGCTGTTTGCCGAATCCACCGAAGCCTACATCGACACCTGGGTGATTCGCTGGCTGTTCCGCCACCCGATGCATGTGCAAAAGAGCGCCGAAGAGTACTTGGAGATGCTGCGCGAGCAGGGCTTTGAGTTCGCTGCACAGAACATTTCGTACCCTTACTTGTGGTGGAGCCGTTCCAGTGACTTCGGCCTGCTGGAACGCTGGGGCCTGCGCAAGGCACCACCCGTGGGCCAGCGCGAGGAAACCCTGGTCAACTGCGTAGCGCGTAAACCTGTGGAGAATGCGGCCCCATGATGCGCCTGCTGTTGATAAGTTGCCTGCTGCTGCTCGGCGCCTGCGCCAGCCAGGCGCCGCTACCGGAGAAAATGCCGGCGCTGACCTTGCCGATGCAATTGCATGTGCAGCGCCTGGCAGACGGCCAGAGCCAGGACTGGCTGCTGGTGATCCAGCGCGAAGGCCAAGCGCTTCGCTGGTCGATGATGGACCCGCTGGGCATTCCCCTGGCCCGGCAAAAACTGCTCGATGGGCAGTGGCAGGCAGACGGCTTGCTGCCGCCCAACCCCCAGGCGCGCACGCTGTTTGCCGCGCTGCTGTTTGCCCTCACCGCGCCCGGTGACGTACCGGCGTTGTATCCGACTGCCCAGGCCATGGACCTGACGCGCACGCTGCCGGGCCACTGGCAAATCATCTATCAGTCTTCCGAGGTGTTCAGCGTGAACATGGCCGGCCAGCCGCTGAGTTACCGCATCACCCCGCTGGGTGTGAGCCGATGACCGCCTACCTCAATGCCCTTGGCGTGATCTGTGCCCTTGGCCGTGGCCAGGCCGAGGTCAGCCGTAACCTGTTCGCCGGCGATTGCTCAGGCATGCGCGCCGAAAGCGGCTGGGTGCCGGAGCGCGTAGTGCCGGTGGCCGCCGTACAGGGCGAGCTGGCAAGCCTGCCCCCAGAGCTGGCCGAGCAAAGCAGCCGCAATAACCAGTTGCTGCTGGAAGCGGCGCTGCAGATCAAGGATGAGATTCGTCAGGCCATCCAGACCTACGGCCCTGGCCGGGTCGGGGTTGTGCTCGGCACCAGCACCTCGGGCATTGACGAAGCCAGCCGTGGCATTGCCCATTACCTGCAAAACACGCAGTTCCCCGCTGACTACGATTACCAGCAACAGGAACTCAGCGCCCCGGCCAACTTCCTCGCCGACTGGTTGAACGTGAGCGGCCCGGCCTATGTGATTTCCACCGCCTGCACCTCCAGCGCCCGTGCATTGATGAGTGCCCAGCGCCTGTTGGACCTGGGGGTGTGCGATGCGGTGATCTGCGGCGGTGTGGACAGCCTGTGCAAGCTGACGCTGAACGGGTTTACCGCGCTGGAAGCCGTGTCTGCCGAGCGCTGTAATCCGTTCTCGGTGAACCGCAACGGCATCAATATCGGTGAAGCGGCGGTGCTGTTCCTGATGAGCCGCGAGCCGGCACCGGTTGCCCTGCTGGGCAGCGGTGCCAGTTGCGACGCGCACCATATCTCCGCGCCCGAGCCCGGCGGCAAGGGCGCGTTGCTGGCCATGCGCAAGGCCCTGGCCAGTGCAAAACTTTCGCCCGAGCAGATCGGCTACCTGAACCTGCACGGCACCGCGACCCAACATAACGACGCCATGGAAAGCCTGGCAGTCGCCAGCCTGTTTCCCGGCGGCGTCGCCTGCTCGTCGACCAAGCCCATGACCGGCCACACCCTCGGCGCGGCCGGGGCCCTGGAAGCCGCGTTCTGCTGGCTGAGCCTGACCCATCGCCTGCTGCCACCGCATGTATGGGACGGCCACCCCGACCCGGCTATGCCCGCGTTGCAATGGGTGCGCAGTGGCGACACCTTGAAAAAACCCTGCCTGATGAGCAACTCGTTTGCCTTCGGCGGTAACAATGTCAGCCTGATAATCGCAGAGGCCCCATGATCGATTGGCCACTCGCCGAACTGCTGCCCCACGCGGGCGACATGATCCTGATCGACCAGGTGCTGTCGTTCGATGAAGAGCAGATTCACACCCGCGTCACCGTCAAGCCCGGCGGCCTGTTCAATCGTGCAGACGGCAGCTTGCCGGCCTGGGTCGGCATCGAGCTGATGGCGCAAAGCGTCGCCGCCTATGCCGGTTGCCATGCACGCCAGCAAGGCAAGGCCGTGGAGCTGGGCTTCCTGTTGGGCACACGTAAGTTCGAGTGCAACGTGGAGCACTTTGCGGCCGGCGCCGAACTGAACATCCACGGCCTGCGCTCCCTGGAAGACGACAACGGCATGGGTGTGTTCGAATGCCACCTCACCGGCGACGGCATCCAGGCCAGCGCGCGCTTGAACGTATTTCGACCGCCCCAGGCGGCCAACTATTTAGCTGAATCGAAGGACGAAACGCCATGACTGAATCCGTACTGGTCACCGGCTCCAGCCGTGGCATCGGTCGCGCCATTGCCCTGCGCCTGGCCCAGGCCGGCCATGACATCGTGCTGCATTGCCGCAGCGGCCGTGCCGAAGCCGACGCGGTACAGCTCGAGGTCCAAGCCCTGGGGCGCAAGGCCCGCGTGCTGCAGTTCGACGTGGCGGATCGCGCTGCGTGCAAAGAGATCCTTGAAACCGATGTGGAGCAGCATGGCGCCTATTACGGCGTGGTGCTCAATGCCGGCCTGACCCGCGACGGCGCCTTTCCTGCCCTGTCGGAAGACGATTGGGATGTGGTGATGCGCACCAACCTGGATGGTTTCTACAATGTGCTGCACCCGGTGATGATGCCGATGATCCGGCGCCGCGCCGCCGGGCGTATCGTGTGCATCACCTCGGTGTCCGGCTTGATCGGCAACCGCGGCCAGGTCAACTACAGCGCGTCCAAAGCCGGCTTGATCGGCGCAGCCAAGGCGCTGGCCATCGAATTGGGCAAGCGCAAGATCACCGTCAACTGCGTGGCGCCGGGCCTGATCGACACCGCGATGCTGGATGAAAACGTACCGGTAGAAGAACTGATGAAAATGATCCCGGCCCAACGCATGGGCACGCCGGAAGAAGTCGCTGGCGCAGTGAATTTCCTGATGTCCGCCGAAGCCAGCTATATCACGCGCCAGGTGCTGGCCGTGAACGGGGGCCTGTGCTGATGAAGCGCGTTGTCGTCACCGGCATGGCCGGCGTGACCTCCCTGGGCAGCGACTGGGACACCATCGCCGCGAACTTTCGCGCCAACCGCAGCGGCATCCGGCGCATGGATGAGTGGGACCGTTTCACCGAGTTGAACACGCGCCTGGCCGGCCCTATCGACGATTTCGTCGTGCCCGCGCACTGGACGCGCAAGCAGCTGCGCAGCATGGGCCGCGTCTCGCGCCTGGCGGTGTGGGCAGCAGAGCAGGCCTTGCAGGACGCCGGCTTGCTCGGTGACGAGTCGATCAAGGACGGGCGCATGGGCGTGGCCTGTGGTTCGTCCACCGGCAGCACCGATGTGATCAAGGCGTTCGGTAATATGCTGCTCAACTCGGTGGCCGAGGGGCTCAATGCCAACTCTTATGTGCGCATGATGCCGCACACCACGGCGGCGAATATCAGCATTTTTTTTGGCCTCACCGGCCGGCTGATTCCCACCTCCAGCGCCTGCACCAGCGGCAGCCAGGGCATTGGCTACGCCTATGAGGCGATCAAGTTCGGGCGTCTGCCGTTGATGCTCGCAGGCGGCGCGGAAGAACTGTGCCCCACCGAAGCCATGGTGTTCGATGCGTTGTACGCCACCAGCCTGAAAAACGATGCGCCGCAAACCAGCCCGCGCCCCTACGACAGCGGCCGCGACGGCCTGGTGATCGGTGAAGGTGGCGGCATGTTGGTGCTCGAAGAGTTGGAGCACGCACTCGCGCGAGGCGCGCATATTCATGCGGAGCTGGTCGGCTTCGGCAGCAACGCCGACGGCCAGCACACCACCCGCCCGGAACAGAAAACCATGCGCCGCGCCATGGAGCTGGCCCTGGAAGACGCAGGTCTTGAACCGTCCGCCATCGGCTACGTGAACGGCCACGGCACGGCCACCGATCAGGGCGACATCGCCGAAACCCTGGCCACCAGCAGCCTGTTTGGCAGCCGCATGCCGATCAGTTCGCAGAAAAGTTTCCTGGGGCACACCCTGGGTGCGTGCGGGGCGTTGGAGTCGTGGTTCAGCATCGAGATGATGAACCGCGACCAGTACGTGCACACCTTCAACCTGGACGCGGTCGACCCGCAATGCGGCGAGCTGGACTACCTGCAAGGTGGCTTTCGCCAGATGCACAACGACTACGTGATGAACAACAACTTTGCCTTCGGCGGCGTCAACACCTCGTTGATCTTCCGCCGCTGGGCCTGACTTTTTAATCGACTGGAGAGAACGGAATGTCTTCCCTGCTACGCGCTACCCTGATCACCCTGGCCCTGCTGACCACGGCTGGCTGCACCAGCAAACCGGTGCTCAACACCCAGCACGAGTTACCGGCCACAAGCCAGGTCAGCGAAGAAAAAATGAAGCAAGTGATCGTCGCCGCTCTGCAAAAACGCGAGTGGACGGTACAACGCCTGAGCCCACAACTGGTGCAGGCCGAGATCACCGTGCGCGGCCAGTTCTACGCCGCCATCGACATCCGCTACACCCGCAACAGCTACGCCATCACCTACCGCGACAGCCGCGACCTGGGCTACAAGGACGGCAAGATCCATCGCAACTACAACCGTTGGGTGAGCATGCTGGATCGGGATATTCTGGCGGGGCTGCGTACTTACAGCGTGAATGAAGCAAATACTTCGCCCCAAAACTGACCCCCCTGTGGCGAGGGAGCTTGCTCCCTCGCCACAGGTTATTGAGCGGCCTTACGCGTCAACAACTCCACAAACCCTTTCGCCATCGGCGTTTGCGCGCCCTTACGCTGCACCAGCCACACCGCCGTCACCGCCTGCGGGTCGAGCAAGGTGCGATAGACCACGCCGTCAATGCGGATGCGCTGGTAAGACGCCGGCAACACCGACACCCCCAACCCCGCCGCCACCAGGCCGATGATGGTCATTGCTTCCCCTGCTTCCTGGGCAAAGTGCGGGCTGAACCCGGCGTCGCGAGCCAGGTTGAGCAATTGTGCGTACAGGCCGCTGCCGTAACTGCGCGGGAAGAACACAAAAGGCTCCTCGGCCAATTGCTCCAGGTGCAAGCCGCGCTCGCTGCCCTGGGCCAACGGGTGGCCGGCGCTCAGTACCGCTACCAAGTGTTCGCGCATCAACTCGACCACGCTCAGTGAGTCGGGCAAGGGCAAAGGCCGCATCAGCCCCACCTGAATCGACTCATCCACCAGCGACTCGGCCACTTGGGTGCTACTCATTTCTTGCAAGTTCAGATGCACCGCCGGGAATGCCTGGCGGAAGGCAAAGATCGCCCGGGGAATGCTCGCGTTGAACGGCGCAGACGAGGTGAAGCCGATCTTCAACTCACCCAGCTCGCCCAACTGCGCACGCCGCGCCACATCTGCCGCCTTGTCGACCTGGGCCAGTACCAAGCGTGCCTCTTGCAAGAACAAGCGCCCTGCCTCGCTCAGCTCGACCCGACGATTGGTGCGCTCGAACAAGCGTGCGCCCAGCTCGTGTTCCAGCGCCTGGATCTGCTGGCTCAGGGGTGGCTGCGAGATGCCCAGCACCTGCGCGGCGCGGCCGAAGTGCAGTTCTTCGGCAACGGCGATGAAGTAGCGCAAATGGCGGAATTCCATGCAAGCCTCATTAGGTCGTAAAAACTATCAAACAGGTCGAACAATATATTGGAAAGAATCATTAGCCAGCTATATTCTTTTTTGCATTGTCAGTCCTGGCAGACTTTCCTCCCCGAGGTCCCCCGTGAATCCTGCTGTTGCTCCACTTGCCCAACACACCCCGCCCTCAGCCCTCGATGAGGTGGTGGCGCAGCTTAATGACGCGTACATCGAAAAAGGCACGCCGATGTTCATGCGCACGGTGCTGGCGCTGTTCTCCGGCGGCTTCGCCACGTTTGCCTTGTTGTATTGCGTGCAGCCGATGATGCCGGCGCTGTCCCATGAATTTTCCATCAATGCGGCGCAAAGCAGCCTGATTCTGTCCGTCGCCACCGCGATGCTCGCCTGCGGCCTGCTGATCACCGGGCCGATATCCGACAGGCTGGGGCGCAAGCCGGTGATGGTTGCCGCGTTGTTCTGTGCGGCGCTGGCCACCATCGCCAGCGGCTTGATGCCGAGCTGGGAGGGCATCCTGTTGATGCGCGCACTGGTGGGCCTGTCCTTGAGCGGCCTGGCCGCCGTGGCCATGACCTACCTCAGCGAAGAGATCCACCCGCAGCACATCGGCCTGGCCATGGGCCTGTATATCGGCGGCAATGCGATTGGCGGCATGAGCGGGCGCCTGATCATCGGCGTATTGATCGATTTTGTCAGCTGGCACACCGCAATGCTGATCATCGGTGCCCTGGCGTTGATCGCTGCCACGGTGTTCTGGAAGATCCTCCCCGAATCGCGCAACTTCCGCGCCAGCAGCCTCAAGCCGCGCAGCCTGGTGGACGGCTTCGTCATGCACTTCAAGGACGCCGGCCTACCGTGGCTGTTCCTTGAAGCCTTCCTGCTGATGGGCGCCTTCGTGACGATGTTCAACTACATCGGCTATCGCCTGCTGGCCTCACCCTATGAGCTGAGCCAGGCGGTGGTCGGCCTGCTATCAGTGGTGTACCTGTCGGGCATCTACAGCTCGGCCAAGATCGGCTCCCTGGCCGACCGCCTCGGTCGCCGTCGGGTGCTGTGGGCTACCATCGTGCTGATGCTCGCCGGCATCGCCCTGACACTGTTCACCCCGTTGTGGCTGGTGGTGCCAGGCATGCTGGTGTTCACCTTCGGGTTCTTCGGCGCCCACTCGGTCGCCAGCAGCTGGATCGGCCGCCGTGCGGTGAAAGCCAAGGGGCAGGCGTCGTCGCTCTACTTGTTCTGCTACTACGTGGGGTCGAGCATTGCCGGGACGGCGGGAGGGTTCTTCTGGCATTTTGCCGGGTGGAACGGGATTGGCGGATTCATTATCGCGCTACTGATCGGCGCGTTGCTGGTGGCGTTGAAGCTGGCGAAGTTGCCGCCACTGGGGAATATGCAGACCTGACGCGATTGGCTTTATGTGGGAGCTGGCTTGCCTGCGATGGCGGTGTTGAATTCGCCGCCGCCATCGCAGGCAAGCCAGCTCCCACAGTTTGTTTTGCGTTTTACTCGTGGTACTGCGCCGACAGTTCGTGCACTGCGCGCAAGAACGCACCCGCGTGCTCCGGGTTCACTTCCGGTGTGATACCGTGGCCAAGGTTGAACACGTGGCCACTGCCTTTGCCGTAGCTAGCCAGGATGCGCCCTACTTCGGCGCGGATCGCTTCTGGCTTGGCGTACAGCACGGTCGGGTCCATGTTGCCTTGCAGGGCCACCTGGTTGCCGACGCGACGGCGCGCTTCGCCGAGGTCACAGGTCCAATCCAGGCCCAGTGCATCCGCGCCCGCGTCGGCGATGCTTTCCAGCCACAGGCCGCCGCCTTTGGTGAACATGATCACCGGCACCTTGCGGCCTTCGTGTTCACGGATCAGGCCGCTGACGATCTTGCGCATGTAGGCCAGGGAGAATTCCTGGTACGCCGCCGCCGACAGGTTGCCGCCCCAGGTATCGAAGATCTGCACCGCTTGCGCACCGGCCATGATCTGGCCGTTGAGGTAGGACGTGACCGACTGCGCCAGCTTGTCCAGCAACAGGTGCATGGCTTGCGGGTTGTCGTAGAGCATGGCCTTGGTCTTGCGGAAGTCTTTCGACGAGCCGCCTTCGACCATGTAGGTGGCCAGGGTCCATGGGCTGCCGGAGAAGCCGATCAGCGGCACGCGGCCGTTGAGCTCGCGGCGGATGGTGCTCACGGCGTCCATCACGTAGCCCAGGTCTTTGTGTGGATCAGGAATCGGCAGGGCTTCGATATCGGCCAGGGTGCTGACGACCTTCTTGAAACGCGGGCCTTCGCCGGTTTCGAAGTACAGGCCTTGGCCCATGGCGTCGGGGATGGTGAGGATATCGGAGAAGAGGATGGCCGCGTCCAGTTGTGGGTAGCGGTCCAGCGGCTGCATCGTGACTTCGCAGGCGAACTCCGGGTTCATGCACAGGCTCATGAAATCGCCCGCATTGGCGCGACTGGCGCGGTATTCCGGCAGGTAGCGACCAGCTTGACGCATCATCCACACCGGGGTGACGTCTACGGGTTGCTTGAGCAGGGCACGAAGGAAACGGTCGTTCTTGAGGGCAGTCATGTCGGCATCCGCAAAAAAAGTGCGGGCATTTTCTCAGAGCGCGACGCAAAAGGCACGGAATGCACCGTGCCTTTTGTCTATCGGGTCAATTTGTCGCGGCAATGCCGCCGCAGGATCGTTCCCACGCTCCGCGTGGTAACGCCTCCTGTGACGCTCCGCGTCATGCTGTTCGGGACGCGGAGCGTCCCTGGCGGCATTCCCACGCGGAGCGTGGGAACGATCATCAGACTTGCAGGTAGTCCAGGATGCCTTCGGCGGCGTTACGGCCTTCGAAGATCGCGGTGACCACCAGGTCAGACCCGCGCACCATGTCGCCACCGGCGAAGATTTTCGGGTTGCTGGTCTGGTGCTTGTACTGGCCTTGTTCCGGGGCTACAACGCGGCCCTGGCTGTCGGTCTGGATTTCGAACTGCTCAAACCACGGCGCCGGGCTTGGGCGGAAGCCGAAGGCGATGACCACGGCGTCGGCCGGGATGATCTCTTCGGAACCCGGGATCGGCTCGGGGCTGCGACGCCCACGGGCATCCGGTTCGCCGAGACGGGTCTCGACCACCTTCACACCTTCCACACGGTCTTCACCGACAATAGCGATCGGCTGGCGGTTGTAGAGGAATTTCACGCCTTCTTCCTTGGCGTTCTTCACCTCTTTGCGCGAGCCGGGCATGTTGGCTTCGTCACGGCGATAAGCACAGGTCACCGACTTGGCGCCCTGGCGGATCGAGGTGCGGTTGCAGTCCATCGCGGTGTCGCCACCGCCCAGCACCACGACCTTCTTGCCCTTCATGTCGACGAAGTCTTCCGGCGACTTTTCAAAGCCCAGGTTGCGGTTGACGTTGGCGATCAGGAAGTCGAGCGCGTCATACACGCCCGGCAAGTCCTCACCGGCAAAGCCGCCCTTCATGTAGGTGTAGGTGCCCATGCCCATGAACACCGCATCGTATTCGGCGAGCAGTTGCTCCATGGTGATGTCTTTGCCGATCTCAGTATTGAGGCGGAACTCGATACCCATGCCGGTGAACACTTCACGACGGTGGCTCAGTACGGTTTTTTCCAGCTTGAACTCGGGGATACCGAAGGTCAGCAGGCCACCGATTTCCGGGTTCTTGTCGAACACCACCGGGGTCACGCCGCCACGCACCAACACGTCAGCACACCCAAGGCCCGCCGGGCCTGCGCCGATGATCGCGACGCGCTTGCCAGTCGGCTTGACCTTGGACATGTCCGGGCGCCAGCCCATGGCGAACGCCGTATCGGTGATGTACTTCTCCACCGAGCCGATGGTTACCGCGCCGAAACCGTCGTTGAGGGTGCAGGCCCCTTCACACAAGCGGTCTTGCGGGCACACCCGGCCGCAGACTTCCGGCAGGGTGTTGGTCTGGTGCGACAACTCGGCGGCGGCGAGGATGTTGCCCTCGGCCACCAGTTTGAGCCAGTTGGGAATGAAGTTGTGCACCGGGCACTTCCATTCGCAATACGGGTTACCGCACCCCAGGCAGCGGTGGGCCTGGTCGGCCGAGTGTTGGGGTTTGAAGGGTTCGTAGATCTCCACGAACTCTTTCTTGCGTTGACGCAACAGTTTCTTCTTCGGATCTTTGCGCCCGACATCGATGAACTGGAAGTCGTTATTCAGACGTTCAGCCATGTTAAAACCTCATCAAACTGTTCAGGCGCATATCACTGCGGGTTGGCACGGATGCTGGAAAGCAACGATTTCAGGTTGGCAGCCTTGGGCTTGACCAGCCAGAAACGACGCAGGTAATCATCGAGGTTTTCGGCGAGGTTGCGACCCCATTCGCTGCCGGTTTCCTCGACGTACTCGTCCAGCACGTGCTGCAAGTGGTTCCGGTAGGATTCCATGGCTTCGCCGCTGATGCGCTGGATCTCGACCAACTCGTGGTTGACCTTGTCGACGAAGGTGTTGTCCTGGTCGAGCACGTAGGCGAAACCGCCGGTCATGCCCGAACCGAAGTTGTAACCGGTCTTGCCCAGTACTGCGACAAAGCCTCCGGTCATGTACTCGCAGCAGTGATCGCCAGTGCCTTCCACCACGGTGTGGGCACCGGAGTTACGCACGGCGAAACGCTCACCGGCAGTACCTGCGGCAAACAGCTTGCCACCGGTGGCGCCGTACAAGCAGGTGTTGCCGATGATGGCACTGTCCTGGGTCTTGTACACGCTGCCAGCCGGCGGGACGATGACCAGCTTGCCGCCGGTCATGCCCTTGCCCACGTAGTCGTTGGCGTCGCCTTCCAGGTACATGTGCAGGCCACCGGCGTTCCACACGCCGAAGCTCTGGCCCGCAGTGCCCTTGAAGCGGAAGGTAATCGGCGCTTTCGCCATGCCCTGGTTGCCGTGCTCGCGCGCGATTTCGCCGGAGATGCGTGCGCCGATGGAACGATCGCAGTTGCAGATATCCAGCGCGAATTCGCCACCGCTGGCGTCGTTGATCGAGGAGCCGGCCATTTCGACCATTTTCTCGGCCAGCAGGCCTTTGTCGAACGGTGGGTTGCGGTCCACCTGGCAGAATTGTGGCTTGTCTGCCGGGATGTGATCGCTGCCCAACAGCGGCGTGAGGTCCAGATGTTGTTGCTTGGCGGTCTGGCCTTCGAGGATGTCCAACAGGTCGGTGCGACCGATCAGCTCTTCCAGAGAACGTACGCCCAGCTTGGCCAGCCACTCACGGGTTTCTTCGGCGACGTAGGTGAAGAAATTCACCACCATGTCGACGGTGCCGATGTAGTGATCCTTGCGCAGTTTTTCGTTCTGAGTCGCTACGCCGGTAGCGCAGTTGTTCAGGTGGCAGATACGCAGGTATTTGCAGCCCAGGGCGATCATGGGCGCAGTGCCGAAGCCGAAGCTTTCGGCGCCGAGGATCGCGGCCTTGATCACATCGAGGCCGGTTTTCAGGCCGCCGTCGGTCTGTACTCGCACCTTGCCGCGCAGATCGTTGCCGCGCAGGGTCTGGTGGGTTTCGGCCAGGCCGAGTTCCCACGGTGCACCGGCGTACTTGATCGAGGTCAGCGGCGAAGCGCCGGTGCCGCCATCGTAGCCGGAGATGGTGATCAGGTCGGCATAGGCCTTGGCCACACCGGCGGCAATGGTGCCGACGCCGGCTTCTGCCACCAGTTTCACCGAGACCAGGGCCTGCGGGTTGACTTGTTTGAGGTCGAAGATCAGCTGCGACAAGTCTTCAATCGAGTAGATGTCGTGGTGCGGCGGTGGCGAAATAAGGGTCACGCCCGGTACGGCGTAACGCAGCTTGGCGATCAGGCCGTTGACCTTGCCGCCTGGCAGTTGACCACCCTCACCCGGCTTGGCGCCTTGGGCCACCTTGATCTGCAGCACCTCGGCATTCACCAGGTACTCCGGGGTCACGCCGAAACGGCCGGTGGCCACCTGCTTGATTTTCGAGCTTTTGAGCGTGCCATAGCGCGCCGGGTCTTCGCCGCCTTCGCCGGAGTTGGAACGCGCCCCCAGGCGGTTCATGGCTTCGGCCAGGGCCTCGTGAGCTTCCGGCGACAAGGCGCCCAGGGAAATACCGGCGGAGTCGAAGCGCTTGAGGATCGACTCCAGCGGCTCGACCTGGCTGATGTCCATCGGCGTGTCCAGGGTCTTCACCTTGAACAGGTCGCGGATCATCGACACCGGGCGGTTATCCACCAGGCTCGTGTATTCCTTGAACTTGGCGTAGTCGCCCTGCTGCACAGCGGCTTGCAGGGTGTTGACCACGTCCGGGTTGTAGGCGTGGTATTCACCACCGTGCACGAACTTGAGCAGGCCACCTTGCTGAATCGGCTTGCGCGCGCTCCAGGCCTCCAAGGCCAGGGCTTTCTGTTCGGCTTCGATGTCGACGAAACGCGCGCCCTTGATGCGGCTCGGCACGCCACGGAAACTCAGCTCGCAGACTTCTTCGGACAAGCCGATGGCTTCGAACAACTGCGCGCCGCGGTACGAGGTGACGGTGGAGATGCCCATCTTCGACAGGATCTTCAGCAGGCCCTTGGTGATGCCCTTGCGGTAGTTCTTGAACACCTCGTAGAGGTCGCCCAGCACTTCACCGGTACGGATCAGGTCACCCAACACTTCGTACGCCAGGAACGGATACACCGCCGAAGCGCCGAAACCGATCAGCACCGCAAAGTGATGCGGGTCGCGGGCGGTGGCGGTTTCCACGAGGATGTTGGAGTCGCAGCGCAGGCCTTTTTCGGTCAGGCGGTGGTGCACCGCACCGGTCGCCAGGGACGCATGGATCGGCAACTTGCCCGGCGCGATGTGGCGGTCGGTGAGTACGATCTGGGTACGACCGGCACGCACAGCTTCTTCAGCCTGGTCAGCAACGTTACGCACCGCGGCTTCAAGGCCCAGGCTCTCGTCGTAGTTCAGGTCGATGATCTGGCGGTCGAAGCCTGGACGCTCCAGGGTCATCAGCGAACGCCACTTGGCCGGGGAAATGACCGGCGAGCTGAGGATCACGCGCGAGGCATGCTCAGGCGATTCCTGGAAGATGTTGCGCTCGGCGCCGAGGCACACTTCCAGGGACATCACGATGGCTTCACGCAGCGGGTCGATCGGTGGGTTGGTCACCTGAGCGAACTGCTGGCGGAAATAGTCGTACGGCGTGCGCACGCGCTGGGACAGCACGGCCATTGGCGTGTCGTCGCCCATGGAGCCGACGGCTTCGTAGCCTTGCTCACCGAGGGGGCGCAGCACCTGGTCGCGCTCCTCGAACGTGACCTGGTACATCTTCATGTATTGCTTGAGCTGGTCGACGTCATAGAAAGCCGAACCGTGGTCGTTGTCTTCCATGGTCGCCTGGATGCGCAGGGCGTTCTTGCGCAGCCATTGCTTGTACGGGTGACGCGACTTCAAACGGTTGTCGATGGCGTCGGTGTCGAGGATCTGCCCGGTTTCGGTGTCCACGGCCAGGATCTGGCCAGGGCCGACACGGCCTTTGGCGATCACGTCTTCCGGCTTGTAGTCCCACACGCCGATTTCCGAGGCGAGGGTGATGAAACCGTTGGTGGTGGTCACCCAACGCGCCGGGCGCAGGCCGTTACGGTCGAGCAGGCACACCGCGTAGCGGCCGTCGGTCATGACCACGCCGGCCGGGCCGTCCCACGGCTCCATGTGCATCGAGTTGTACTCGTAGAACGCACGCAGGTCCGGGTCCATGGTCTCGACGTTCTGCCACGCAGGCGGAATGATCATGCGCACGCCACGGAACAGGTCGATGCCGCCGGTAACCATCAGCTCAAGCATGTTGTCCATGCTGGAGGAGTCGGAACCCACGCGGTTGACCAGCGGGCCGAGCTCTTCGAGGTCCATCAAGTCGTTGGCGAACTTGGTGCGCCGGGCCTGGGCCCAGTTGCGGTTGCCGGTGATGGTATTGATCTCGCCGTTGTGGGCGAGGAAGCGGAATGGCTGGGCCAGCGGCCATTTCGGCAAGGTGTTGGTGGAGAAGCGCTGGTGGAACACGCAGATCGCGGTTTGCAGGCGCTCATCGCTCAGGTCTGGATAGAAGGCGGTGAGGTCCGCCGGCATCATCAGGCCTTTATAAATGATGGTCTTGTGGGAAAAGCTGCAGATGTAGTGGTCGGTGTCGGCGGCGTTGAGCACCGACGAACGACGACGGGACGTGAACAGCTTGATCGCCATGTCCTGGTCGCTCAGGCCATCGCCTGCGATGAACACTTGTTCGATCTGCGGCAGGCGCTCCAGGGCCAGGCGGCCGAGCACGCTGGTGTCGATGGGCACTTTGCGCCAGCCGACGATCTGCAGGCCGGCGGCGGCGATCTCGCGGTTCATGTTCTCGCGAGCGGCTTCGGCTTTTACCGGGTCCTGGTTGAAAAACACCATACCCACGGCGTACTGCTTGGGCAGTTCAACCGCAAATTGCTCTTTAGCGACAGCGCGCAGGAACTGGTCGGGCTTTTGAATCAGCAAGCCACAGCCGTCACCGGTCTTGCCGTCGGCGTTGATCCCACCGCGGTGGGTCATGCAGGTCAGGGCCTCGATGGCCGTTTGCAAAAGGGTATGACTGGGCTCGCCCTGCATGTGGGCTATCAGGCCGAAACCGCAGTTATCCTTGAATTCATCGGGTTGGTACAGACCTGCTTTCATAGACACTTTCTCACCAGGCTGCCTCTTTTACCGAGGCAAATTTCTTTTCAATTCAACCGGTTACCTTCCACGCCGAACGTACGCCGGCTTAGCGGGGGCAAAAGGGAGGTCATTGTACACACCGACACAGACGCTCACAAATTTAGCGACGAAATGTCGCAAATCTATGTCGCATTTATGAAAGGTTTAAAGCGATATGCTGTGCTAGTCAAAACTTTTTTAATTCTGACCGCTACGACTCAAAAGCTACTGTGGCGCAGACACCACAAAGCGCGCGGCCTGTAAGGGCAGCACGCACTTGCGGATTTTTTTGAGGTGCCGGGAGGGCGGCCTGGGTAAGGCCGCCGGATCTTCAGCGAGTTGCTGCCAGTTCTTGTTGAACGCTGGCAACAGTGCGAGGCCAAGGTTTACCAGCCTGAACCTTCGCTGGCAAGGCTTTGATGGCAGAATCGGCTGCGGCGCGGCTTGGGAAGCTGCCGTAGGTGATCACGTAGAGAGGCTTGCCGTTGAGCACTTTCTTGAAATAACGGTACTGGCCGCCCTGCTCTTTGACGAACGCCTGGGCGTTGGCTTCGGAGCTGGTGCCGAGGATCTGTACCACAAAGTTGCCGGTAGGCTGGCTGCTGTACCAGCTGCTGCCAGCAGCGCCGGCCTTGGCAACGGTGGCGGCTGGTTTTTCCGCAGGCTTGGCAGCCGGGGCTGGTTTGGCGGCTGGCGCCGGTGCAACAGGCTTGGTCACCGGAGCAGGCTTGGCGGTGGCAACGGTCGGCGCCGGAGTCGGAGCTGGCTTGGCGACCGGAGCAACCGGCGTCGCTGGCACACCGGCCGGTACGCCTGCAGGTGGTGCGGTGGTGGTCACGGTCGGCGGCGTAGCGCTGGAGCCTTCCACCGGCACACCGTCGTCGCCTTCGGAGATGCCGCCAGCTTCTTCGGCCAGCGGGCCGCGCATCACAGGTTGGCCGACCATCGGCAGGTTGGTCGGTTGGCCGGAGTTGGCAAATTCGACGTTTGGCGTGGGCTTGCCCAGTGGCAACTGCGCCTGTTCGGTTGGCGCGCCGGTGGTTGTCGGTGCTTTGTTACGGCCCGGGATCAACCAGGCGGCGGCAACAGCGACCACGACAACGGCGGAAATAGCCAATACGTGCTTCTTAGGCATAGTGAACCCCATCTTTGGACGCTTGACCGCAGAGCGGCTGGCAATCATGGCTTCGATCATGGCATCGCGGGCAACCTGGTTGATGTTTCCAGGCCAGCCATCGGAGCTTTCGTGAATATCAGAGATCTGCGCAGCGGTGAAAAGTTCGATACCCGCCCCGGCGCCTTCAAGGCGCTGTGCCAGGTATTCGCGGGTTTCTTCCTCTTCGTACGGCTGCAACTCGATGACGTGGAACAGCTCCTGCTCACCACTGATCTGCTCCAGATCGGCGATCAGCGACGACTCACCGAACAGGAACACATGCGGGCGACCTTCCGGCGTACCCGCCGCCAGCGCCAGCAGCGCTTCGAGGGCGGACTCGTCGAGCTGCTCGGCATCGTCTACCAGCAGGTAGACTTCCTGGCCGGTCAGGCCCAACTGCACCACTTGCTTGAGAATCGCGTTCGGCTCGGCATTGGAGACGTCCAACGCCTGCGCCACCTGGCGCAGTACGCCGGCCGCATCACCGGCACCGCGGGCCGATACCACCACACTCTGCACCGATTGTTTGTTGGTGCTGGCCACCAGCGCCTGGCGCAGCAAGGTCTTGCCGCTGCCCAGAGGGCCGGTGACCACCAGCAGCAACTGGCTGTAGCGCGCGAGGTGATGCAACTGCCCAAGCACCGGTTTGCGCTGGGCGGGGAAGAATTTGAAACCCGGCACCCGTGGAGCAAAGGGGTCGTGGCTCAAGTGGTAATGGCCGAGGAACGCCTCGTCGGCATGCAAACTAGTCATCGGGTCTTATTAACCTTTGAGCTGGGCCAGGGCGCGGTAATCCGCTCCCAGCGTGGCCTGTAGAATCTCTTTTGGATAATCGTCGGTCACCACGGCTTCGCCCATGTGGCGCAGCAGTACCAGTCGAAGTCGACCGTCGATCACTTTCTTGTCTATCGCCATATGTTCAAGGAAATCCGCCTCGGTCATCTCCGCAGGCGGAACAACCGGCAAACCGGCGCGCTGGAACAGGCGGATACCGCGATCACGCTCTTGGGCGCTGATCCAGCCCAGGCGCTGCGACATGTCCAATGCCATCACCGTGCCAGCCGCTACGGCTTCCCCATGCAACCACACACCATAGCCCATGTGCGTTTCGATCGCATGGCCGAAGGTGTGGCCCAGGTTCAGCGTGGCCCGCACGCCGGACTCGCGCTCGTCGGCGTTGACCACCAGCGCCTTGGCCGCGCAGGAGCGGGAAATCGCTTCGGTGAGCGCCACCTGGTCGAGGCCGCGCAAGGCGTCCATGTGCTCTTCCAGCCAGGTCAGAAACGGCTCATCGCAGATCAGCCCGTACTTGATGACTTCCGCCAGGCCGGCCGACAGCTCACGCGGTGGCAGGGTGTTGAGGGTAGCAGTGTCGATCAGCACAGCTTGGGGCTGATAGAACGCGCCGACCATGTTCTTGCCCAGCGGGTGGTTGATACCGGTCTTGCCGCCCACCGACGAATCGACCTGGGACAGCAAGGTGGTCGGCACCTGGATAAAATCCACGCCGCGCTGGTAGCAGGCCGCGGCAAAACCGGCCATGTCGCCAATCACACCGCCGCCCAGGGCGACCACAGTGGTTCGACGGTCATGGCGTGCGGTCAGCAGGCCATCAAAGATCAGTTGCAGGGTTTCCCAGTTTTTGTGGGCCTCGCCGTCAGGCAACACCACGGAGATCACCGAGTACGCCGCCAGGCTGCGGCTCAAACGCTCAAGATACAGCGGCGCAACCGTTTCGTTGGAGATGATCGCCACCTGCCGGCCGGCAATATGCGGCGCAAGCAGTTCGGGCTGGTCCAACAGACCTGCGCCAATGTGGATCGGGTAGCTGCGCTCGCCTAGATCGACCTTAAGTGTCTGCATGTGTCCCCGCGTTGAAGATGGAGTGACGACCGGCACTGTCGATATCTCGACACCGCTTGGTGGCTCTACGCCATACCTTACAAGGTGATGGCGCGCCGCCGAGAATAGCGCATTTCGGGCCAGGCTTTAACGGGGTGGCAACCGTTGCAGGCGCTCAAGGATGTCGAGTACGACCATCCGAGGTGGCCGCTCATCGGTTTCTACCACCAGATCGGCGATTTCCCGATACAGCGGATCGCGCAGCGCCAGCAGATCCCGCAGGGTTTTAGCCGGGTCGGCGGTGCGCAGCAACGGGCGATTGCGATCACGGGCGGTACGGCCCACCTGCTGTTCGACCGATGCGTGCAAATACACCACCCGACCACCAGCATGCAGCGCCCGACGGTTTTCATCGCGCATGACGGCGCCACCGCCAGTCGCCAATACCACGCCATCGCAGCCGCACAGCTCGGCAATCATCGCCTGCTCGCGGTCACGAAAGCCCAGTTCGCCTTCTTTATCGAAGATCCATGGGATATTGGCACCCGTGCGCAATTCAATTTCCTTGTCGGAATCTTTGAATGGCAGGCGCAGCTCTTTGGCCAGCAAACGGCCGATGGTGCTTTTTCCAGCCCCCATCGGCCCTACAAGAATCAAATTTCGCACAGAATCAACGACTCACAGCAATCGCCTGGTTATTCATGATACGCGGAGTCAGGAATACCAGCAGCTCGGATTTTTTCTCCGCCAGCACATCGCGCCGGAAAAGGCGGCCAAGATACGGCACATCGCCCAAAAATGGCACTTTATCTACCACTTTGCTTTGGGTATTGGAGAAAACCCCGCCAATGACGATGGTCTCGCCATCCCTGACCAGAACCTTGGCGTTGACCTCGTTTTTCTTGATCGGCGGCACGTCATTGAGGCGGTTCAGGTAGTCGGGCTCATCCTTGGTGACCTTGACCGCCATGATCACATGGTCGTCAGGGGTGATTTGCGGCGTGACTTCAAGCGACAGCGAAGCCTCTTTGAACGACACCGAGGTGGCGCCCTGGGAGGTGGATTCCTGGTAAGGAATCTCGGTGCCCTTGAGGATGCGTGCAGTCTCTTTGTCGGAGGTGACGACCTTGGGCTGCGAGACGATCTCACCGTTGCCGGTTTTTTCCATGGCAGTCAGCTCAAGGTCCAGCAACAGGTTGTCGGTGATATAGGCGATCCCCAGGCCCGAGGTTCCGGCCAGCGCCCCCAAGTCGACAAAGGGTGAACTGGGCGGGTTTTGCGGCGGCTCGGCGCCGTCTGCCTGCGGCTTGGCAATACCCCCAACGCCGCCGTGGCCGCGTGTGAGCCGCCCACCCCAGCGCACACCCAGGCTTTTGTCGTAGTCGACATTGGCCTCCACAATTCGCGCCTCGATCATGACCTGGCGTACCGGGATATCCAACTGCGCCACGATGCGCCGCAGCTCTTCGAGCCGCTCGCCAGTCTGGTAGGCAATGATGTTGTTGGTGCGGTCATCCACCGCCACCGAACCGCGCTCATCGGTGGCGCCCTCAAAGCCGGTCACCGACTGAAACAGCTTGGCCAGGTCGGCGGCCTTGGCGTAATTGACCTGCAGCAGCTCCCGCCGCAAGGGCGCCAGTTCGGCCATCTGCTTGCGCGACTCCAGCATCAACAGCTCGCGAGCGGCCAATTCATCGGCGGGCGCCACCAGCAACACGCCCGCCTTGACCCGCTTGTCCAAGCCCTTGGTTTGCAGCACCAGGTCCAGCGCCTGGTCCCAGGGCACATCCTTGAGCCGCAGAGTGATCGAGCCCTGCACCTCATCACTGGTCACCAGGTTGAGCCCGGCGACATCGGCGATTTGCTGCAATACCGCGCGCAGGTCGATTTCCTGGAAGTTCAGAGTCAGTTTGGCGCCTGTATAGCTGACCGACGAGGCACTGTCAGGCGGCGGCAGTTGGATCAGGTCCAGGCGATTGGGCACAGCAGCAGCCATCGGTGCCGTGAACGCTATCCATAGCGCCACACCGAAGGACGAGAAGGTCCTTTTCATTGTTTGATTCCGTTATGAGTTGACGTTCAGCACAAGGGTTCGCGGGCGTTGCAACCAAGCGCCCTGTCCATCGGGAAACAGCTCCACCAGCTCGACAGCCGCGTCCTGGATGGCCGTGACCTGGCCATGATCCGGCCCCAGGTAATCACCCACCGCCAGTCGATACACCCTGGCTCCAGCGCGCAGCAAGGCGAAAGCCTGCATACCCCTGGACAGCGTGCCGACCATTTCGAACTGTTCCAGGCGCATACCCTCCAACAGCCCCCGTGGCCGGGTGAAATTCGGTGCAAGAGCGGGCCGGCCAGGCACATGGACTGCTTGCAAGGCAGGCGGCTTGAACGGGTCGCGCAGGGACGACGGGGCGTAGACAAATGGCGGCCCGGGATCGAGTACCTGACGGGCCTTGCCGTTTTGCAGGGTGCCACGATAGGTCTTGGCGAGCATGTTCAGACGCAGCAAGGCGCCCTGATGCCCAAGCGTAACGTCCTGCACGGTAACTACCCGAGGCAACCCACCCAAGGCACCGACAAACGTCGCCAGGTCGTGGTAAGCCCCGGAGGCGCTTATCTGCATGGGTTGTTCGATATAAAGCTGCCGAGGAATTTCATCCAGCACACTGATGCCTTCAACCCACACCCCATGGGCAGCCGCCAGCCGGGCGAGGTCTTCCAGCACGGCTGGCACCTCGGGCTCGCCGGGCAATTGCCCGAGAAGGCTGGCAACATTGTCTTCCATGCTCCGCACCTGCTGGGTGCGCAGTTCAAGGCTGGCGGCCAAGCCGGTCTTTTCTGTGAGTTGCTGCTGCAGCGCCTGCTCCCGCGCCTCAAGCCCGTGCAATCGCTCCCGCTGCGGCCCCCCATGCGAAACTTCACCTATCGCCAGCACCACGCCGGCCAGCGCACAGCCAAGCAGCACCTTGCCCGGCAGGGACCATTTAGCAGCGTTGTCAGAGAGCATGGAAAAATCGAGCCTGGGCAGGCTCATGGTTGCGCCTCGCTGGATTCCCCCTGGCGCACCATCAGCTGGAATTCACTTTCACCGCGCGCACCTTCGGCCTGCACGCGCTGCAGGCGGGTCGAACTGGAGCCCTGGGCTGGCTTGAGCTGCTGCATCAAACGGGCGATATCCTGGTTGCTTTCAGCTGTGCCGCGAATGCTGATGGTGTCGCCGTTTGCGACCACCTCATGCAGATGGACACCTTCAGGCACCGCACGAGCCAATTGCTCGAACAATCGAGCCCCGGAAGAGCGGGCATCATGCAGGTCCTGCACCACCTTCATGCGTTCGGCCAGTTGCTGGCTTCGCTCCTGAAGATCGTCGATGGTCTTGATGCGCGAGTCCTGGGTGGCGATGTGCTCTTCCAGGCGGCTGTTGCGGCTTACCTGCCGGTCTATCGCCTGGTCGATCACTTGATCAGCCAACCACAATGCCGCGAGCGCCACGCAGGCAAACGCCAGCAATAGCACCAACAGGTATTTGCGCCTGCGCTGCGCCAGGGCCTGGCGCCAAGGCAAAAGATTGATTCGTGTCATCCAGCGAAACTCCTCAGGGCCAGCCCGCAAGCCACTCCCATCCCTTGGGCATCCAAGGCCCATTGTGCACCATCGACTCTATGACCCGGCGTGAAGCTGGCAAAATCCTGAAGGCAAGCGCGCTGCAATGCAAACCCTTCTACATCGACCACTCGCGGCACCAGCCCCGCCAGGGCCAAAACCGCCTCGCGCGCTTCGACCTGCTCGCGCAGGCACGCCGCCAGCATCACCTCTACCCACTGCGGGCCTTGAGCCGATGGCCCTTGAACCTGAAAGTCGATGGCCACTTCATCCAATGGATAAGGGATGAACTGGTCGGCTTCCATCTGGATCTTCCAGGCCATTTCCTCGTCGCTGAGGCCGGCGTCCATGTCAATCAGCCGGGTAATCACCGACGGGCCTGCAACCGCCACGGCAGCGTATCGGGCCGAGGACCCCAATCTCGACCGCGCCTGTTGCAGCACCCGCCCCACGGTTTCAAGGTCCAGCAGGGTGCCATCGACCACCGCGTGGGGCGGCAAAACTTGCGTGACGTAGCCCTGGACGCTGAAACCGCCGGACGAACGGCCCAGTTCGATCAACTTGATACCGCTGTCATTGATATCGACCCCCAACACCGTGTCGACTTTTCGCCTGAAATATCCCTTTCCCATAAAACTCCCCAAAACTTTCCCTGTCATACCGGCTGTCATCTCGCCTGATTGCTGCCAGGCACCTTGCATTCGGTCGGCTTGTTCAAGGCTCGCGAATGACGCCCCAAGCCGAAAAATGCTTTAATGCCCAGCGTTTTTTCCCGCTTTTTATCTGCTGCCCGGGTCGATCCATCGTTTGCCATGCATGCCCCGACGCGTAACTCTTTCTTTTCTCTGGAAATCCAAAAGCCTTGATTCGTCTGCTGAAGTTTTTCGGGTACTCCATTGTCGCCATCGTCTGCGGGCTGCTGCTCGTATTCAGCGGGGCCTACCTCTACCTTAGTCCGGGTTTGCCCTCCGTAGAGGCCCTCAGAAGTATCCAGTTGCAGATTCCTTTGCGGGTCTACAGCAGCGATGAAAAACTGATCGCGGAGTTCGGCGAAATGCGCCGCACACCGATCCGTTTTGCCGACATTCCGCCCAATTTCATCAGCGCATTGCTGTCCGCCGAAGACGATAATTTCGCCAACCACTACGGCGTAGATCCCAGCAGCCTGGTGCGCGCAGCCACGCAATTGGTAAAAAGCGGACACATTCAATCCGGCGGCAGCACCATCACCATGCAGGTGGCGAAGAACTTCTTCCTTACCAGCGAGCGCAGCTTTTCCCGCAAGGCCACCGAAATCCTGCTGGCGCTGCAGATCGAACGCCAGCTGACCAAGGATGAAATCCTCGAGCTGTACGTCAACAAGATTTACCTGGGCAACCGCGCCTACGGCATCGAGGCCGCGTCGCAGGTCTACTACGGCAAGTCAATTCGTGACGCCAGCCTGGCGCAAATGGCAATGATTGCTGGCCTGCCCAAGGCGCCGTCGCGCTTCAACCCGCTGGCCAACCCGGCGCGCAGTAAAGAACGCCGCGACTGGATCCTGGGCCGCATGTACAAGCTGGGCAAGATCGACCAGGCCGCTTATGAAAGCGCCGTGGCCGAACCGCTGAATGCCAGCTATCACGTGCCGACGCCGGAAGTGAATGCACCCTATATCGCTGAAATGGCCCGCGCCGAGATGGTCGGCCGTTATGGCAGCGAGGCCTACACCGAAGGTTTCCGCGTGACCACGACGGTACCGAGCAATTTGCAGGAAATCGCCAACCATTCGGTACATGAAGGCCTGATCACTTATGACCAGCGTCACGGCTACCGCGGCCCCGAGTCGCGCCTGCCGGGCAAGACCCTGAGTGCCTGGACCACCGAATTGGGCAAACAGCGTTCGATCAGCGGCCTGGACCCGGCCATCGTTACCCAGGTATCGAAAGACGGTATCCAAGTGCTGACCCGCTCTGGCGAAGCCCATGTAGCCTGGGACAGCATGAAGTGGGCACGCCCGTTCCTGAACACCAACAGCATGGGCCCGATGCCCAAGCAGCCCTCCGACGTGGCCCAGGTTGGCGATTTGATCCGCGTGCAACGCCAGAAGGATGACAGCCTCAAATTCAGCCAGGTGCCGCTCGCCCAGGGCGCCCTGGTGTCCCTGGACCCGCAGAACGGTGCAATCCGCGCGCTGGTCGGCGGTTTTGCCTTCGAGCAGAGCAACTACAACCGCGCCACCCAGGCCAAGCGCCAGCCAGGCTCCAGCTTCAAGCCGTTTGTCTACAGTGCCGCGCTGGACAACGGCTACACCGCCGCCAGCCTGGTCAACGACGCACCAATCGTGTTTGTCGATGAATACCTGGACAAGGTCTGGCGCCCGAAGAACGACACCAACACCTTCCTCGGTCCGATCCGCATCCGCGAGGCGTTGTACAAGTCGCGCAACCTGGTGTCGATCCGCCTGCTGCAGGCGATGGGCGTAGGCAAGACCATCGACTACATGACGCGCTTTGGCTTCGCCAAGTCTGACCTGCCGCCGAACCTGTCCCTGGCCCTGGGTACCGCAACCCTCACGCCAATGGAAATCGCCACCGGCTGGAGCACCTTTGCCAACGGCGGCTACAAGATCGCGCCGTACCTGATCGATAAGATCGAAAGCCGCAATGGCGACACCCTGTTCACCGCCAACCCGCCACGGGTACCCGGCGATGTGGTCAATGGCGTGGCCGCCACCGACGGGCTCGCAGCACCGAGCAACGGCGGTATCACCATCGAGCCGACGCCAGGCACGCCAGCGGCCGCAAACGCCGGCGCACCCGCTGAACCGCAAGCGCCAGCAGTTGCCGAGCGCATCGTGGATGGCCGTACCACTTATATCCTCAACAGCATCCTGCAAGACGTGATCAAGAAGGGCACCGGCCGCCGCGCACTGGCCCTGGGCCGTGCGGATATCGCCGGCAAGACCGGTACTACCAACGAATCCAAGGACGCCTGGTTCTCCGGTTACAACGGCGACTACGTGACCACCGTGTGGACCGGCTATGACCAACCGGAAAGCCTGGGCCGCCGCGAATTCGGTGGCACCGTCGCCCTGCCGATCTGGATGAGTTACATGGGCGCCGCCCTCAAGGACAAGCCGCTGCACACCCAGCCGGAACCGGAAGGCATCCTCAGCCTGCGCATCGACCCCATCAGTGGCCGCGCGGCCTCCCCAAGCACACCGAATGCGTACTTCGAGCTGTTCAAGAGTGAAGACACGCCGCCGTCGGTCAATGAACTGGGCAACGGTGTAGTGCCGGGCAGCCCGCTGCCGGCGGATGAAGGCGCGCCGATCGATTTGTTCTGACCTGATCACGCTGATCGGCCGATCGTTCCCACGCTCCGCGTGGGAATGCATCCTGTGACGCTCTGCGTCACGACCTTAAAAGCCGACGCGGAGCGTCCAGGTGGGCATTCCCACGCAGAGCGTGGGAACGACCAGCCATAGGCGCTCGCTACCCACAAAAAAGCCCCGACTGATCACTCAGCCGGGGCTTTTTTGTGGGTGCGCTATAACGGCTTAGCCGTTGAACACATCATCCACGCTTTGCAGCGGGTAGTTCTTTGGATACGGCAGGGTAGCCACACCAGTCTCGATCGCGGCCTTGGCCACGGCATCGGAGATCAGGGTGATCAGGCGCTTGTCCATTGGTTTGGGAATGATGTACTCACGACCGAATTCCAGCTTGGCGCCACCGTAGGCGTCGCACACGTCCTGAGGTACCGGCAGCTTGGCCAGCTCACGCAGGGCGTTGGCAGCAGCCACTTTCATTTCTTCGTTGATGCGCTTGGCGCGAACGTCCAGGGCACCACGGAAGATGAACGGGAAGCCCAATACGTTGTTGACCTGGTTCGGGTAGTCCGAACGGCCGGTGGCCATGATCACGTCGCTGCGGGTGGCGTGGGCCAGCTCAGGAGCGATTTCCGGATCCGGGTTGGAGCAGGCGAACACGATAGGGTTCGGCGCCATGGATTTGAGGCCTTCAGCGCTCAGCAGGTTCGGGCCGGACAGGCCAACGAACACGTCGGCACCGTCGAGGGCGTCAGCCAGGGTGCGCTTGGAGGACGGGTGGGCGAACATCGCCTTGTACTGGTTCAGGTCGGTACGCTCGGACTGGATCACGCCCTTGCTGTCGACCATGTAGATGTTTTCCAGCTTGGCGCCCATGCTGATGATCAGCTTCATGCAGGAAATGGCTGCGGCACCGGCGCCCAGGCAGACGATTTTCGCCTCGCCCAGGGTTTTGCCAGCGATTTCCAGGGCGTTGATCATGCCGGCTGCGGTAACGATCGCGGTGCCGTGCTGGTCATCGTGGAATACCGGAATGTCGCACTGCTCGATCAGGGCCTTTTCAATCTCGAAGCACTCAGGTGCCTTGATGTCTTCCAGGTTGATGCCACCGAACGTGATGGAAATGCGCTTGACGGTGTCGATGAACGCCTGCGGGCTTTCGGAATCGACTTCGATGTCGAAAACGTCGATGCCGGCAAAGCGCTTGAACAGCACGCCCTTACCTTCCATGACTGGCTTGGAAGCCAATGGGCCGAGGTTACCCAGGCCAAGAATCGCGGTGCCATCGGAAATCACTGCAACCAGGTTGCCTTTGCCGGTGTACTTGTACGCCAGCTCTGGGTCACGGGCGATTTCACGTACGGGTTCGGCAACACCAGGGCTGTAGGCCAGCGACAGGTCGCGGGCTGTGGCAGTGGCTTTGGTGAGCTCTACACTCAGCTTTCCTGGACGAGGATTGGCATGGTATTCGAGAGCGGCAGTTTTCAAATCAGACATATCGGCATTCCGCTTTTACTGTTGGTCGACGGACCGCCGAGGATACGCGTGTCGTAAAGTCCCTACAAGACTGGGCAGTCACAGGTGTCAAGGGCCCTGGGCTACGACTTTTGGCCAAGAGCCACGGGATACAAGGGCTCAACTGTTCACAATCGAAATAAAAAATGTCTACAATTTTTTATTCAAAGCGCCGATTTCAGCATGCCAGGGTCGGTTATTGGCAACAGCCAGCGTGCTTGGCCTTTTTTCAGGCTGCCACGGCGGGCGCGATCCTGCACCCAGCCACGCGCCTCCAGGGTGCGGCCTTGCAGACCATTGAGCATGGCCGTATCGAATTGGCTGATCAACTCGGGCGCAATGCGTAATACCAGTGAACCCTGCAGTTCAATCCAGATTCCGCCGCGATTGCGCTCAACCTTGCTGACCCGACCAGCCACCAGGGCAAACCCGGAGCGCTTGAGATTGGCCACGCTTTGCACCGGCGATTGGCGCCACAGGCCGAGCCGTGCCTGGCGAGCGCTGTTTTCGGCCGCCTGCTGGCAGGCAACCAGGTCCACATTAGGCGCCACGCCCACTTGGTACCCCAGACCCTCGGCCAGCAGTTGCGCCTCCAGGTTCTCGCCATTGGCGCCGTAGAGGTGAGCCAGGGTGCGCCCATAATGGTCTTTGCCTTCGCGCCCCGGCACCAGGCCGACGCGCCCATCACTGGCCTTGACCAATGCCTGCAGGCGCTGGCGCGCGGCGACGGCAAATGGCTCGTCAGGGAGACCCTTCTTGCCGGTTTCCGGCGCGTTGAGGCCGATCATGCGTACGCTGCGACCATCCTTGAACCGCACCGTGTCGCCATCCACCACACGCTGCACCTCGACCCGGGCGATGGCCGCCGGGGCGGGGCAGAATGCTTGGGCCTGGGCGGTCGCCAACCAAATCCCAGGCACAAAAAAGGCGCCCACAAGGGACGCCTTTTTCAACAGCGGGTAAAAGCCCATAAGGCTCTTGAACCTTACTCTGCTGGAGTAGCAGGCTTCTTGCCGAAAGCACCAAAGCGATCTGCGAAGCGCTGTACGCGGCCGCCGGTGTCCAGAGTTTTCTGCTTACCGGTGTAGAACGGGTGGCACTCGTTGCATACGTCAGTACCCAGTGGCTTGCACAGGTTCGAACGAGTTTCGAACTTGTTGCCGCAGCTGCAGGTAACTACGATGGTTTCGTACGCTGGATGGATATCGGCTTTCATGGCACTTCCTCAGGCTAGCGTGCCGCCACTCGACACTATTGTCGAATACCGCACGTAATTAGGCCGCGGATTCTACCAGACCTTTTTAATCGCGCAAGCGACGGTAATGGCCGAAAACTCCCTTTCATCAGAAATTCCTGGCACTGCGCCGTCAATGTGGGAGCCGGGCTTGCCCGCGAAGGCGGTGTGTCAGTCACTGCATTTGTTACTGCACCAGCGCTTTCGCAGGCAAGCCAGCTCCCACAGAAGGCTGAGCCGTCCTGGAGATCCGATCCCAGTACTGGAGACGTGACACCCCCGGTCTGCTAGGCTCGCGCCCCTGCGCCACCGCTTGCCTATATAGATGAGACTCCTCGCGTGCCCGACGCCATTTTGCGCCTAGCCCTGCCCTCGCCCCTGCGCCGCCTGTTCGATTACCGGGCCCCGCCCGGCGTGTCGCGTGCGCAGTTGCAGCCGGGCATGCGCGTGCGCGTGCCGTTCGGGCGCAGGGAACTGATCGGTATTCTGGTGGAAGTCACCGACCACAGCGAAGTGCCTGCCGAAAAGCTCAAGCCGGCGATTGCCTTGCTCGACGCCACGCCGCCGCTGCCGCCCGCACTGTTCAAGCTGTGCCTGTGGACCGCGCAGTATTACCAACACAGCCTGGGCGATACCTTGAGCTGGGCGCTGCCTGTGCTGCTGCGCCAGGGCGAACTGGCCGAAGCGCGCCAGGAGCGTTTCTGGTCGATGGCGCCCGGCGCCCGCCTCGACGACCCGCGCATCGCTCGCGCCCCGCGCCAGCGTGAGGCCCTGGCCACCTTGGCGCAGCATCCCCACGGCGTGGCCCACCAGCTATTAAGCAAGCTGATGCTGAGCAAAGACAGCCTCGACCTGCTGCTGGCCAAAGGCCTGGTGCAGGTGGAAATCCGCAAGCACGCCCCGGACCCGCGCCACGAACATTGGCTGGCCCAGCCGGAGTTGCCGCTCAACCCCGAGCAACGCGCCGCGTATGAGGCGATTCGCGCCGGTTTCGACAGTTTCCACGCGTTCCTGCTGGCCGGCGTCACCGGCAGTGGCAAGACCGAAGTCTATTTGCAACTGATCCGCGAGACCCTGCAGGCCGGCAAGCAGGCACTGGTGCTGATCCCGGAGATCAACCTGGGCCCGCAGACCGTGGCGCGTTTCGAACAGCGCTTCAATGCCCGTATCGCCCTGGTGCACTCGGCAGTCAATGACCGTGAACGCCTGGAGTCGTGGCTGGCAGCGCGGGACGGCGAGGCCGACATTATTATCGGCACGCGTTCAGCACTGTTCACGCCGATGAAAAACCCCGGGCTGATCATCGTCGACGAGGAGCACGATGGCTCCTATAAACAGCAGGAAGGTTTGCGCTACCACGCCCGCGACCTCGCGCTGGTGCGCGCCCGCCAGGAAGACATCCCGATTGTGCTGGGCTCGGCAACGCCTTCCCTGGAAAGCCTGCATAACGCCTACACCGGCCGTTACGGGCTGCTGCGCTTGAACGAGCGCGCCGGTGGCGCCAAACAACCGCGCTTCCTGCGCCTGGACGTGAAAAGCCGCCCGCTGGACAGCGGGATTTCCGGCCCGATGCAACAGGTGATCGGCCAGACCCTCGCCGCCGGCCAGCAGGTATTGGTGTTTCTCAACCGCCGCGGCTTTGCCCCAACGCTGCTGTGCCATGACTGCGGCTGGATGTCTGGGTGCGAGCGCTGCGATGCGCGCATGACCGTGCACCAGCGCCACGGCGAGTTGCGCTGCCATCACTGCGGCCATGTGGAACGGGTACCGCGCCATTGCCCGCAGTGCGGCAAGGTGGACCTGCGGCCCGTGGGCGCCGGCACCGAGCGCGCCGAAGAACGCCTGGGCATTCTGTTCCCGGATTACCCGGTGCTGCGGGTCGACCGCGACAGCACGTCGCGCAAAGACGCCATGAACCAACTGTTCACCACCATCCACAAGGGCCAACCGTGCATCCTGGTGGGCACGCAGATGCTTGCCAAAGGGCATCACTTCCCACGGGTGACGCTCGTGTCGATCCTGGATGCCGATGGCGGGCTGTTCTCCGGCGATTTTCGCGCCAGCGAACGCATGGCGCAGTTGATCGTGCAGGTGGCGGGGCGCGCCGGGCGGGCCGAAGAGCCAGGCCGGGTGATTATCCAGACGCACCTGGCCGACCACCCGCTGCTGATTCAACTGACGGAACAGGGCTACTTTGCCTTCGCCGAACAGGCCTTGAGCGAACGCCGCGCCGCTGGCCTGCCGCCCTTTGCGCACCTGGCGCTGCTGCGTGCCGAGGCCCACAAGCCCGGCCAGGCTGAAGGCTTTCTTGATGAAGCCTGTAGCGCCGCCGAACGTTTATTGGGCGAGTTGGCCCTCAGCGGCATCGAATTACTCGGCCCGGTGCCAGCGCCCATGGAGCGGCGCGCCGGACGTTATCGCGCTCAGCTACTCTTGCAGGCAACCTCGCGCGCGCCGCTGCATCGGCTATTAAATCGCTGGATGCTTGAGCTGGAGCAACTGCCCAGCGGCCGGCAGGTGCGATGGTCGTTGGATGTAGACCCGGTAGATTTGTATTGAGGGTAATTACGTCATCGCAGGCAAGCCAGCTCCCACATTATGAAATGTGAATACCCTTAAATGTGGGAGCGGGCTTGCCCGCGAAGAGGCCCGCAGGTCCGCCATATAGTCTGAACGGTTGGCAAGCCCGCCCTCGCCACGGATAATGCCCAGTTTTTCCACCTGCGCATCGCGCGCCGCCGCTTGCGGTCGAAAGAGAACACCATGAAAGACACCATTCGCCAGCTGATCCAACAAGCCCTCACCCAACTCGTCAACGAAGGTGTGTTGCCTGAAGGCCTGTCGCCGGCGATCCAGGTGGAGAACACCCGCGACAAGACCCATGGCGACTTCGCCAGCAACATCGCGATGATGCTGTCCAAGCCGGCCGGCATGAAACCGCGCGACCTGGCCGAAAAAATCATCGCAGCCCTGCCGGCTGACGCCAGTGTCACCAAGGCCGAAATCGCCGGCCCTGGTTTTATCAACTTCTTCCAGAACACCCAGGCCCTGGCGTTGCGCCTGGATGCCGCCCTGGCCGATGCCCGCATCGGTGCTCGCAAGGCCGGCGACAGCCAGCGCGTGGTCATTGACCTTTCGGCGCCGAACCTGGCCAAGGAAATGCACGTGGGCCACCTGCGCTCCACCATCATTGGCGACGGCGTGGCACGGGTGCTGGAGTTTCTCGGCGACACCGTGATCCGCCGGAACCACGTGGGCGACTGGGGTACCCAGTTCGGCATGCTGATGGCCTACCTGCAAGAAAACCCGATCACCAGCAACGAATTGGCCGACCTGGAAAACTTCTACCGTGCCGCCAAAAAGCGGTTCGACGAGTCTGAAGAGTTTGCCGACCGCGCCCGGGGCCTGGTGGTCAAGCTGCAAGCCGGCGACGAAGAGTGCCTGGCGCTGTGGAACCGCTTCCGTGAAATTTCCCTGTCCCACTGCCAGGAAATCTACGAGCTGCTCAACGTGAAACTGACCATGGCCGACGTGATGGGCGAAAGCGCCTATAACGACGACCTGATCAACGTGGTCAACGACCTCAAGGCCAAGGGCCTGCTGGTCGAGAGCAACGGCGCCCAGTGCGTGTTCCTCGAAGAATTCAAGACCGCCGACGGCGAGCCGCTGCCGGTGATCATCGTCAAGGCCGATGGCGGCTACCTCTACGCCACCACTGACCTGGCCGCCGTGCGTTACCGCAGTGGCGTGCTCAAGGCTGACCGTGCGCTGTACTTCGTCGACCAGCGCCAGGCCCTGCACTTCCAGCAGGTGTTCGAAGTGGCGCGCCGCGCTGGTTTCGTCACCCACCCGATGCACATGGAGCACATGGGCTTTGGCACCATGAACGGCGCCGATGGCCGCCCCTTCAAGACCCGCGACGGCGGCACCGTGAAGCTGATCGACCTGCTGACCGAAGCCCAGGAGCGTGCCTACAACCTGGTGAAGGAAAAGAACCCGGAGCTGGCCGAGGCCGACCTGCGCAACATTGCCCGCGTGGTGGGCATTGGCGCGGTGAAATACGCCGACCTGTCCAAGCACCGCACCAGCGACTACAGCTTCAACTTCGACCTGATGCTCAATTTCGAAGGCAACACCGCACCGTACCTGCTGTACGCCTACACCCGCGTGGCCGGGGTATTCCGCAAACTGGGCAAGGACTTCAGCGAAGTCCAAGGCCAGATCGCGCTGGACGCCGCCCATGAACAGGAACTGGCGGCCAAGCTCGCGCAATTTGGCGAAGTGCTCAACAGCGTTGGCGAAAAAGGCACGCCGCACATCCTGTGCACCTATTTGTACGAAGTGGCCGGCCTGTTCTCCAGTTTCTACGAGAACTGCCCGATCCTGACCGCCGACGACGAAGCCCAGAAACAAAGTCGCCTGCGCCTTGCCGCATTGGCTGGACGCACCCTCAAGCAAGGCCTGGAACTCTTGGGCCTGGAAACTCTGGAGCGTATGTAAGTTGGCTGCCAAGAAAAAACCTGCACCCAAGCGCGGCGCCAGCCGCTACCAGGCCCCGGCGAAGCAACCGATTCCGGGTTGGCTGTGGATGGCCATCGGCCTTACGGTCGGCGCATTTATCGTGTTTCTGATGAAGCTGGAGCCCGGCCAGGGCGATGACGTCAAGCGCGTCAAACAGGAGCAGCAAAAGGCCACGAAAATCGCCGAAGCCAACAAGACCGCGCCGAGCCCGACTGCACCGGTAAAGCCCAAGTACGACTTCTACACGCTGCTGCCGGAGTCGGAAGTGATCGTGCCGCCTGACGCCGTGCCGGAAAAAACCCTGCCGACGCCACAGGTGCCGACCACGCCGGTAACCCCAGCAGAAGCGGCGAAAATCGACACCGCGCGCGCCCAGGCCGCGCTGGCCGGCATCACGCCGCCGCCAGCACCGCCCGTGGCAGCCACCAAGGCTGCGCCGGTGACCAAGTTCTTCCTGCAAGCGGGTTCGTTCCCGAAACAGGCGGATGCGGACCGTGTACGCGCACAGATCATTCTGTTGGGCCAGTCGGTATCGGTGGAGTCTGGCACGGTGAAGGACGCGACCTGGTATCGCGTATTGGTGGGGCCGTTCAGCAACCGTGAACAGCTGACCGTGGCGCAAAAGCAATTGGCCGGCGCAGGGTTTAGCAACCTGTTGTTACAACAACGCCAGAGCCGCTGACGCATACCCACTGATCGTTCCCACGCTCCGCGTGGGAACGTGCCCCTTGACGCTCTGCGTCACAGAGCAGGCGCAGAGCGCCCAAGGCGGCATTACCACGCGGAGCGTGGGAACGATCACCACTCGTCCGCCCTGCCTTCCTACGGTTGAAATCCCCCTCGCCACCCCCATATGAGTTTCCATCAGGGCATTTTCGCCCCGCTGCGTGGAGACTCTCCCCTTGACCACCATCGTTTCAGTACGTCGCCACGGCAAAGTTGTCATGGGCGGCGACGGCCAGGTTTCCCTGGGCAACACCGTGATGAAAGGCAACGCCAAGAAAGTGCGCCGCCTGTACCACGGCCAGGTGCTTGCCGGCTTCGCAGGCGCAACCGCCGACGCCTTTACACTGTTCGAGCGTTTCGAAGGCCAGCTTGAGAAACACCAGGGCCACCTGGTGCGCGCCGCTGTGGAACTAGCCAAAGAATGGCGCACCGACCGCTCCCTCAGCCGCCTGGAGGCCATGCTCGCGGTTGCGAACAAAGACGCTTCCCTGATCATCACTGGCAACGGCGACGTGGTTGAACCCGAGCATGGCCTGATCGCCATGGGTTCCGGCGGCGGCTACGCCCAGGCTGCGGCCAGCGCGCTGTTGAAGAAAACCGACCTGTCGGCCCGTGAAATCGTCGAGACCGCCCTGGGTATCGCTGGCGATATCTGCGTGTTCACCAACCACAACCAGACCATTGAGGAGCAGGACCTCGCCGAGTAAGCCCTGGGCTTATTCAGGCTTGAGGCCGCCAAACACTATGTCCATGACTCCCCGCGAAATCGTCCATGAACTCAATCGCCATATCATCGGCCAGGACGATGCCAAGCGCGCCGTTGCCATTGCGCTGCGTAACCGCTGGCGCCGGATGCAACTGCCGGAAGAACTGCGCGTTGAAGTAACGCCCAAGAACATCCTGATGATCGGCCCCACCGGCGTGGGTAAAACCGAGATCGCCCGGCGCCTGGCCAAACTGGCCAATGCACCGTTCATCAAGGTCGAAGCGACCAAGTTCACCGAAGTCGGCTATGTGGGCCGCGATGTCGAGTCGATCATTCGTGACCTGGCTGACGCCGCCCTGAAGATGCTGCGCGAACAGGAAGTGACCAAGGTCAGCCACCGCGCCGAAGACGCCGCTGAAGAGCGCATCCTCGACGCCCTGTTGCCACCGGCACGCATGGGTTTCAACGAAGACGCCGCACCGGCTACCGATTCCAACACTCGCCAGCTGTTCCGCAAGCGCCTGCGTGAAGGCCAGCTGGATGACAAGGAAATCGAGATCGAAGTGGCTGAAGTGTCCGGCGTGGATATTTCTGCCCCGCCTGGCATGGAAGAAATGACCAGCCAGCTGCAGAACCTGTTCGCCAACATGGGCAAGGGCAAGAAGAAAAGCCGCAAGCTCAAGGTGAAAGAGGCGCTCAAGCTCGTGCGCGACGAAGAAGCCGGGCGCCTGGTCAATGAGGAAGAACTCAAGGCCAAGGCCCTGGAAGCGGTCGAGCAACATGGCATCGTGTTTATCGACGAGATCGACAAAGTGGCCAAGCGAGGCAACTCAGGCGGCGTGGATGTGTCCCGCGAAGGCGTGCAGCGCGATTTGCTGCCGCTGATCGAGGGCTGCACGGTCAACACCAAGCTGGGCATGGTCAAGACTGACCACATCCTGTTTATCGCTTCCGGTGCTTTCCACCTGAGCAAGCCCAGCGACCTGGTGCCCGAGCTGCAAGGCCGCTTGCCGATTCGGGTGGAGCTCAAGGCGCTGACGCCGGGCGACTTCGAGCGCATCCTCAGCGAGCCGCATGCCTCGCTCACCGAGCAGTACCGCGAGTTGCTGAAAACCGAAGGGCTGGGTATCGAATTCCAGGCAGACGGGATCAAGCGCCTGGCGGAGATCGCCTGGCAGGTCAACGAGAAGACCGAGAACATCGGTGCCCGTCGCCTGCATACCTTGCTTGAGCGCCTGCTGGAGGAAGTGTCCTTCAGTGCCGGCGACATGGCCGGTGCGCAGAATGGCGAAGCGATCAAGATCGATGCTGATTACGTCAACAGCCACTTGGGCGAATTGGCGCAGAACGAAGACTTGTCTCGTTATATCCTGTAAGCCTCACTCAATGTGAGAGTGGCTTGTGTGGGAGCTGGCCTGCCTGCCTGCGATAGCATCACCTCAGTGTTCCTGAAACACCGAGGTGCCTGCATCGCGGGCAAGCCCAGCTCCCACATTGGTCCCTCTCACATTTTGAGCCGGTTCCTACAGGGTTATCTCCAATGTCGAAATTTCCTACCGCAGTAAACCTGCACAAAACCTCCAACACCCTCGGCCTGACCTACGGGCCGGATGAAACCTACCAGTTGCCCGCCGAATTCCTGCGGGTGCACTCACCTTCCGCCGAGGTCCAGGGCCACGGCAAACCCATCCTGCAATTCGGCAAGCTCAACGTCCGGTTGATCAAGCTGGAACCGGCCGGCCAGTACGCACTGAAATTGACCTTCGACGACGGTCATGACAGCGGACTGTTCACCTGGGACTACCTCTATCAATTGGCCGTACGTCAGGAGGCTTTGTGGGCCGACTACCTGGCCGAGCTCAAAGCCGCTGGAAAAACCCGCGATCCGAGTGAGTCGGTCGTGCGGCTGATGCTCTAGCCCAAGGGTCTTGCTGTTTAGAGCGCATTTTCTAATTTCATCTGCTTGAATGCCCTGTCGCGTGGCCAACGATTGGCCCGCTTGCGAAAAAAAATAAACTCGGGTAACCAATGGAGCTGGCAAGTTCCCTGCATTTGACGATGCGGTATCAACGGTCACCCGAGTCGCAGTACCAGGCTGGTGTCGTGTATCGAAATTGGGTGCGCAGCAATCGCCGGTACTCGTCTTTCGGACAATGGAGCGTCGTAGATGAGTAACAAGAATAACGATGACTTGAAACGCCAGGCCTCGGAAAACACCCTGGGGTTGAACCCGATCATCGCGTTACGCAAAAAGGACTTATTGGCCTCGGCCAAGATGGTGCTGACCCAAGCCATCAAGCAACCGTTGCACAGCGTCAAGCACGTCGCCCACTTTGGCGTTGAATTGAAGAATGTGATGTTCGGAAAATCCGCACTGGTGCCCGAGGGCGACGACCGTCGCTTCAACGACCCGGCCTGGAGCCAGAACCCGCTCTACAAACGTTATTTGCAGACTTACCTGGCGTGGCGCAAGGAACTTCACGACTGGATCGACGACAGCAACCTGTCGGCACAAGACATCAGCCGTGGCCATTTCGTGATCAACCTGATGACCGAAGCCATGGCCCCCACCAACAGCACGGCCAACCCGGCGGCGGTCAAACGCTTCTTTGAAACCGGCGGCAAAAGCCTGCTCGACGGCCTGTCCCACCTGGCCAAGGACATGGTGCATAACGGCGGCATGCCCAGCCAGGTCAACATGGGCGCCTTCGAAGTCGGCAAGACCCTGGGCACCAGCGAAGGCGCGGTGGTGTTTCGCAACGATGTGCTGGAGCTGATCCAGTACAAGCCCATTACCGAACAGGTACACGAACGCCCGCTGCTGGTGGTGCCGCCGCAGATCAACAAGTTCTACGTCTTCGACCTGTGCCCGGATAAAAGCCTGGCGCGCTTCTGCCTGCGCAATGGCCAGCAGACCTTTATCGTCAGTTGGCGCAACCCCACCAAGGCCCAGCGCGAATGGGGGCTATCCACCTATATCGAGGCGCTGAAGGAAGCGGTCGATGTGGTCACGGCGATTACCGGCAGCAAAGACGTGAATATGCTCGGCGCCTGCTCCGGCGGCATCACCTGCACCGCGCTGTTGGGCCACTACGCGGCGCTGGGGCAGAAGAAGGTCAACGCCCTGACCCTGCTGGTGAGCGTGCTGGATACCACCTTGGACACCCAGGTGGCGCTGTTTGTGGATGAACAGACCCTGGAAGCGGCCAAGCGCCACTCTTACCAGGCCGGCGTGCTGGAAGGCCGTGACATGGCCAAGGTCTTTGCCTGGATGCGCCCCAACGACCTGATCTGGAACTATTGGGTCAACAACTACCTGCTGGGCAACGAGCCGCCGGTATTCGACATCCTGTTCTGGAACAACGACACCACCCGCTTGCCGGCGGCGTTCCATGGCGACCTGATCGAACTGTTCAAAAACAACCCACTGGTACGCCCCAACGCTCTGGAAGTGTGCGGCACGCCTATCGACCTCAAGCAGGTCACCGCCGATATCTATTCCCTGGCCGGCACCAACGACCACATCACGCCGTGGCAGTCCTGCTACAAGTCAGCGCAGTTGTTCGGTGGCAAGGTCGAGTTTGTGCTGTCCAGCAGTGGGCATATCCAGAGCATCCTCAACCCGCCGGGCAACCCCAAGGCGCGTTACCAGACCAGCGAGGGCTTGGCCGGCAGTGCGCTGGAGTGGCAGGAAGATGCGACCAAGCACACCGATTCGTGGTGGCTGCATTGGCAGGTGTGGCAGGCGGAACGGGCGGGGAAACTGAAAAAAGCCCCGACGACATTAGGCAATAAAACCTATGCCGCCGCCGAAGCGGCGCCGGGTACCTATGTACATGAACGCTAGGCATTCTTGTGATTGAAATGAGATCAGATGTGGGAGCTGGCTTGCCTGCGATAGCAATGGGCCTGCTCACTAATCGCGGCCTGAAAGAATGCCATCGCAGGCAAGCCAGCTCCCACACTGACCGAGTTCCTACAGACCAATAGCACCACTTCACAGGGCTTGAGCATGCCGCAACCGTTCATCTTCCGTACCATCGACCTGGATGGCCAGACCATCCGCACGGCGGTGCGTCCGGGCAAGCCGCACTTGACGCCCCTGCTGATCTTCAACGGCATCGGCGCCAACCTTGAGCTGGTGTTTCCGTTCGTCCAGGCCCTGGACCCGGACCTGGAAGTGATCGCCTTCGACGTGCCCGGCGTGGGCGGTTCCTCGACGCCGAACCGGCCCTACCGTTTCCCCGGCCTGGCCAAGCTCACCGCACGCATGCTCGACTACCTGGACTACGGCCAAGTGAACGCCGTGGGCGTGTCCTGGGGCGGCGCGCTGGCCCAGCAGTTCGCCTATGACTACCCCGAGCGCTGCAAGAAATTGATCCTGGCGGCCACGGCGGCCGGTGCCTTCATGGTGCCGGGCAAACCGAAAGTCTTGTGGCTGATGGCAAGCCCCAGGCGTTATATCCAACCGTCCCATGTGGTGCGCATTGCACCGATGATTTATGGCGGCTCGTTCCGCCGTGATTCCAAACTGGCCGCCGAACACGCCAGCAAGGTGCGCTCGGCCGGCAAGCTGGGTTACTACTGGCAGCTGTTCGCCGGGTTGGGCTGGACCAGCATTCATTGGCTGCACAACATCCGCCAGCCCACCCTGGTGCTGGCCGGCGACGATGACCCGCTGATCCCGCTGGTCAACATGCGCCTGCTCGCCTGGCGCATCCCCAATGCACAGTTGCACATCATCGATGACGGCCACCTGTTCCTGATCACCCGGGCCGAAGCCGTGGCGCCGATCATCATGAAGTTTCTCGAAGAGGAGCGCCTGCGCGCCGTGATACATCCGCGACCGGCGGTGTGAAGGAACACACCACCGCGCAACTTGCCAGGAACCGACTATGGTTCTGGATTGGCGTGCCTGCTTGATGTCTTGACGAAGGAGTGTTGGCTCATGCGAGAAAGACCCGTGACGAACCCGGCGCCCACCCCCGCTACGTTCATCAACGCACAAAATGCGATCACCGGCCTGCGTGGCCGGGACTTGCTGTCGACCCTGCGTACCGTGGCCGCGCATGGCCTGCGCAACCCGGTGCACACCGCCCGCCACGCCCTGGCCCTGAGCGGCCAACTGGGCCGCGTGCTGCTGGGTGAGACCGTGCACGAACCCAACCCCAGGGACCATCGCTTCAGCGACCCCACCTGGAAGCTCAACCCGCTGTACCGCCGCAGCTTGCAAGCCTATCTGAGCTGGCAAAAACAGACACGGCAGTGGATCGATGACAGCGCCCTCAGTGACGATGATCGCGCCCGCGCGCAGTTCGCCTTCGCCCTGCTCAACGATGCCGTGTCCCCTTCCAACACCCTGCTCAACCCGCTGGCGATCAAGGAGTTGATCAACTCCGGCGGCAACAGCGTAGTGCGTGGCGTGAGTAATTTGTTCGAAGACCTGCTGCACAACAACGGTTTGCCGCGCCAGGTCAGCAAGCACGCTTTCGAAGTGGGCAAGACCGTGGCGACCACGCCCGGTTCGGTGGTGTTTCGCAATGAGCTGCTGGAGCTGATCCAATACAAGCCCATGAGCGAAAAACAGTACGCCAAGCCACTGCTGGTGGTGCCGCCGCAAATCAACAAGTACTACATCTTCGACCTGAGCCCGGCCAACAGCTTTGTGCAATACGCGCTCAAAAACGGCCTGCAGACCTTTATGGTCAGCTGGCGTAACCCGGACGTGCGGCATCGCGAATGGGGCCTGTCCACCTACGTGGCGGCGCTGGAGGAAGCGCTCAACGTGTGCCGGGCCATCACTGGCGCCCGCGAGGTCAACCTGATGGGCGCCTGCGCCGGCGGCCTGACCATCGCCGCGCTGCAAGGCCACCTGCAAGCCAAGCGCCAGTTGCGGCGCATCTCCAGCGCCAGTTACCTGGTGAGCCTGCTGGACAGCCAGATCGACAGCCCCGCAACCCTATTCGCCGATGAGCAAACCCTGGAGGCCGCCAAGCGCCGCTCCTACCAGCAAGGCGTGCTGGATGGTCGCGACATGGCCAAGGTGTTTGCCTGGATGCGCCCAAACGACCTGATCTGGAATTACTGGATCAACAATTACCTGCTGGGCAAGGAACCGCCGGCATTCGACATCCTGTACTGGAACAACGACAACACCCGCCTGCCCGCCGCCTTGCACGGCGACCTGCTGGACTTCTTCAAGCACAACCCCCTGAGCCATCCCGGTGGGCTGGAGGTGTGCGGCACGCCCATCGACTTGCGCAAGGTCGCGGTGGACAGCTTCAGCGTGGCCGGCATCAACGATCACATCACCCCGTGGGATGCGGTGTACCGCTCCACGCAACTGCTGGGTGGCGAGCGGCGCTTTGTGCTGTCCAACAGCGGGCATATCCAGAGCATCCTCAACCCGCCGGGCAACCCCAAGGCCAACTACGTCGAGAACCCCAAGCTGAGCAGCGACCCGCGCGCCTGGTATTACGACGCCCAGCACGTCGAGGGCAGTTGGTGGCCGCAGTGGCTGGAGTGGGTGCAAAAACGCTCCGGTGTACAACGCGAAACTCTCACCGCCCTGGGCAACCAGAATTACCCACCGATGGAAGCGGCGCCGGGCACTTACGTGCGGGTGCGCTGAGCTCAGCGATCAACTTTAAGAAGACTGGATGAAGACCCGCGACCGTATCCTTGAATGTGCCCTGCAGTTGTTCAACCACAAAGGCGAACCAAACGTGTCGACCATGGAGGTGGCCAATGAAATGGGGATCAGCCCCGGCAACCTCTACTACCACTTCCACGGCAAGGAGCCCTTGGTGCTCGGGTTGTTCGAGCGTTTTCAATCTGAGCTGGCGCCACTGCTGGACCCTCCCGCCGATGCGCAACTGGAGGCCGAGGATTACTGGCTGTTCCTGCACCTGATTGTCGAGCGCATGGCCCACTACCGGTTCCTGTTCCAGGACCTGTCGAACCTGGCCGGGCGCTTGCCCAAGCTGGCCAAGGGGATCCGTCACTTGCTCACGGCGCTCAAGCGCACATTGGCGTCATTGCTTGCGCGGTTGAAGGCGGCTGGGCAACTGGTCAGTGATACCCAGGCGTTGGGGCAACTGGTGGAGCAGATCACCCTGACGTTGCTGTTTTCCCTGGATTACCAACGGATTCTGGACCGTGAAGGTGAAGTGCGGGTGGTGGTGTACCAGATCATGATGCTGGTGGCGCCGCATCTGCTGCCGACGGCGCGGCAGGCGACCGAGAAGTTCGCCTTGAAGTACCTGGATGACGTTGATTAAACATGTAGGAGCGAGCTTGCTCGCGAAAAACGTCAACGATAACGGGGGCTTCCTGAATAAACACGGCGTCTTTGAGTTTTTCGCGAGCAAGCTCGCTCCTACAAAAATGGGGCATGCGGCGTTTTTCAGGCTTGCATAAAAAACGCCCGATCTTCGCAGACCGGGCGTTTTTTGTGTCCCGTAGAAATCAGGACTGACTGGATGGCGTCGGGGTAGCCGGCGTAGCAGTCGGGGTAGCAGCCGCGTGCGTCGGTGCGGACACCGAATTGGCGGTAGAAGCGGCCGGTGCTGGCGCCGTGGCTGGCTTGGCCGTTGCGGCGGGCTTTGCGGCTGCCGGTTTTTTCGCTACCGCAGGCTTTTTGGCCGCGGCAGGTTTGGCCGCAGGTTTCGCAGCGGCGGGCTTGGCAGCAGGTTTAGCAGCAGCGGTTTTAGCCGCAGGTTTGGCAGCCGGTTTAGCTGCAGGTTTCGCGGCGGCTTTAGCGGCCACTGGCTTAGCGGCAGGCTTGGTAGCCGGTTTGGCCGCAGCGGTTTTAGCCGCTGGCTTGGCCGCAGGTTTCGCAGCGGCTTTGGCTGGCGCTTTCGCAGCGGGTTTTGCAGCCGGCTTGGCGGCGGCTTTAACCAGCGGCTTGGCGGCAGTTTTGGCGGCGGGTTTTGCAGCGGCGGTTTTTTTTTTTGGGTTTTTCTCTTTTTCACATCTCCCAGGCCCCCAGACTGTTGGTTGGTGGTCTGGTTTCCGTTTTTTCTTTTAAAAAAAAAACAAGATCTTTTGTCGTGTGG
>NZ_WKCD01000119.1:0-15066 GCF_021606625.1 Pseudomonas sp. PA-4-8C | reverse complement strand
GTATCGGAGGAGACCGCTCGCCATTCGACTTTGTAAGTACCAGCGGTGAGAGGAGAGGCCGGGGTCAAGATCATGGTTTTAGGATCGGTACTGCCAGACACGCTGGCTTTCATGGGCATAGGGGAGTGTGACATGCCAGGCATTTCCGTCATGACCAACTTGGCCCCGGAAAACTGAGTAACCAGGTTTTCGGAAAAATGCAGTTCAATCTTCGCAGGAGCTGGGCCGCTCTCGCCTTCAGCCGGAGTTGAAGACAGCAGCTTCGGGTGAGCTTGGGCAACTGCACTGAGCAGCAGGCTAGAAGAAAGAGCGACGGCCACAACACAGGATTTGAATACGGACATGCAAGGCTCCTCACAGCGCGAAGCTGTTGTAATGAGGTTAGATAATTATTTAGTACCGCTAACTTTGTTTCAGAACCACACTCGGACGCCGAGCACTAGGCGTGCTTCGTTGTTATCTTCGCCTTCCTCGCGGGCATAGTCTGCGGTTCTGCCATAAGCCCGATTCCAAGTTACACCGACGTAAGGTGCGAATTGCGGGCGGACTTCGTACCGAAGCCGCAAACCAACCTCACTTTCAGACAGCCCTGAACCGACCCCGCGTTGAGGATCGTTTTTGCCATAGAAATTGAATTCTGCCGTCGGTTGCAGAATCAGCTTATTGGTAAGGAGAATGTCGTAGTCACCCTCCAACCGAGCAGCGGTCTGGCCACCTTCACCCAGATAAGCAGTAGCCTGGGCCTCGAAATTGTAGAGAGCCAGGCCCTGAATACCGAAAGCAGCCCACGTTTGTGGGTCGCCTGGTTTGAAGTCTTGACGAACCCCACCGACTAAATCCCACCAAGGGCTAATGGAGTGGCCCCAAAGTGCCTGAACCTCTGCTTCTTCAGTCTTCCCATTGGTGCGCTCACCTTCGGAGCGCAACCATAGCCGATCAACATCTCCCCCTATCCAACCTTGTGCTTCCCAGTTCAGCGCGCTTCCATCGTCAGCATCCTGCCATTCCAGTTTCTCAAATATAAAAAATGAGTTGATTGCAGTGTCATGAACTTCATGACCACCAGGGGCGTTATAGACTGCGGCTCTGTCAGCATCGGTAAGTGGTGGTATCGGAGTCCGGCTTTGAGTTAGTGGTTGCTTGGCGGGCTGCATACCCTCCATTTTGCTGTGATCCATGCCCTGCATCTGGCTGTGATCCATGCCCTGCATCTGGCTGTGATCCATACCCTGCATCTGGCTGTGATCCATGCCCTGCATCTGCCCAGCGGCCACCCCCTGGCTAGACTCAGCAGCTGCCGGCAAGGCAACACCAGCAGTGAGAGCGACCGTGAGTACAGCCGAGTGCATGCGAGTCCCGCTTAAGAAATTACTCATAGCCATCTCCTTATTCCTCCACGCGCACTTCACGGAACATGCCCATTTCCATGTGGTATAGGAGATGGCAGTGATAGGCCCAGCGTCCCAGCGCATCTGCAGTCACCCGGTAGCTGCGCTTTGATCCTGGCGGCATATCGATGGTGTGTTTGCGGACAAGGAATTGCCCGTTTTCATCTTCAAGGTCGCTCCACATCCCATGCAGGTGGATGGGGTGAGTCATCATGGTGTCGTTCACAAGAACGAACCGAACTCGCTCGCCATACTTCAGTTTTACCGGCTCGGCGTCTGAAAACTTCACGCCGTTGAAAGACCAGGAAAATTTCTCCATATGACCGGTCAAGTGCAGTTCAATAGTGCGACTTGGCTCACGGCCATCTGGATCCTCAAACGTGCTTTTTAGATCAGAGTACGTCAGCACCTTTCGTCCATTGTCGCGAAGGCCCATGCCAGGATCATCGAGCTTCGGAGAGGTCGACATTGCTTGCATGTCGACGAGGGGATTGTTGGACTCTGTGGCTGGGTGCGACTGCATTTCTCCCATACCATTCATGCCGCCCATGGACATATTGCTGTGATCCATTCCCTGCATGCTGGACATGCCTTGCATAGCACCAGAGCTATCTTTCATGGCTCCGCCGTCCATACCTGACATACCCTGCATCGAGTCGTCTCCCATACCGGCCATTTTGCTGTGATCCATTCCAGCCATATCGCCCATACCGGCCATCCCACCGTGATCCATACCGGCCATACCCATGTCGGCCATGGTGACTAGAGGACGAGGGTCTAGCGCAGGCACTGGAGCAGTCATGCCAGACCGGACAGCCAAGGTGCCTCTGGCGTAACCCGACCGATCCATCGACTGCGCAAACAGTGTGTAGGCCTCTTGCGTGGGTTCGACGATCACGTCGAAAGTCTCGGCAGTGGCGATCCTGAACTCATCCACGCTTACCGGTTTGACGTATTGGCCATCAGCGGCCACAACAGTCATCTTCAAACCTGGAATTCGTACATCAAAGTAGGACATGGCTGAACCATTGATGAACCTCAACCTGAGCTTTTCGCCAGGTTTGAAGGTGCCAGTCCAATTGGAGTCCGGAGCCTGTCCGTTCATCAAGTAGGTGTACGTCGCACCACTGACGTCCGCAATGTCCGTAGGATTCATCTTCATCTCGGCCCACATCTTGCGATCAGCGACGGTCGCTGACCAACCTTTGTCAGCCACGTCATTGATGAAGTCACCCACTGTTCGCTTATGGGTGTTGTAGTAGTCCGCCTGTTTCTTCAGTGTTTTCATCAGCGAAGCAGGATTTTCATCAGTCCAGTCACTAAGCATCACCACGAGGTCGCGGTCATACTCAAAAGGCTCAGGCTCTTTGGCATCGATGACCAGTGGGCCGTACACACCAACCTGTTCTTGGAAGCCGGAGTGACTGTGATACCAGTACGTTCCGTTCTGCTTGACCTTGAACTGATAGACGTACGTGCCATCAGGCTCAATTCCATGGAAGCTAAGGCCTGGAACACCGTCCATGTTTGCCGGAAGGATAATTCCGTGCCAGTGGATAGAAGTCATATCCTTGAGGCGGTTCTTGACCCGCAAGGTCACGGTATCGCCCTCACGCCAGCGCAGCTGGGGCCCAGGAATCCCGCCATTTATGGTCATGGCCGTCCGGGAGTTCCCAGTGATATTTACCGGTGTTTCTCCGATGAAGAGGTCAAACTCTGTACCTGACAAGACATTGGCATCGCCCACTCTAGGGGCGGCCCAGATAGGGGTATGCCAGAGGCCTAAACCACCGAGAATCCCGCCTGCGGTGAGTCCTTTCACAAAGGTGCGCCGAGAGGTTTTGGCTTGCATACCGATTCATGTCCCGTCAGTCGGATGTTAGATGTGCGCACTGGGCGTGCCCCTAAGGGCTAACGCTAGACGAGCTAGTGCGCTTGATGTATCGGAAGATGCCATAAGCCAGCAAACGGGGTGATTACATTTCAGTAAGCTGGTTGGCTCAGCAATGGTGAGGCTGCTTTTCAGCCTTGAGCTTCTCTTGTGCAATATTTTCTTGCGCCTCAGCTCCGGGGGCAGACTTTCCGGTGGCCATTGCCGTCTCGCGAGCTCGTTCCATGCGCTCAACCGCACGGTCGCCGCCACCTTCGGCAAAGGCCAGGGACGATATAGCCAAACTGAGTGTAAGAATCACAACGTTGGTTGCTTTCATAGTGCATCTCCTTCAAGGAATTGACTCTCGATGAAACCAGAGAGTTTGAGCGTCAGCTCGATGAGGATGATGAGGGAACGTACCTGTCAGCACGCTTAGCCGGTGATTACACTTTTGACAGCACCCGGAGAAACTCAACATCTGAAAGATCGATGGGCGTCATAAAATTTGACCGCACCACAGAACCGACAGCCGGCTGCATAAATTGATGTAGATCAACTGTGGCACTTCAATGTGGAGTATGTTGAAAAATCAAAATCCGCTAATCAGTACCGGAGATTCTCCATGTTCTGGTTTCGCCATCGTCAACCAACGTTCATACGCCTCGCCATCGTGCTGTGGGTGTTAGCGTTTGGTCTGGCAGCGACCCAGGGATGTCTGGCACAGCCCAGCCACAATCCGGCTACAACTCATGTCTCGCTGATCACCACGCAAGATCACGATAGCCACGACGCCCATGCCCTCGGTTGCCTTCAGCACTGCTCCGATGCGGCAATAGCTGTAAGTCCTTCGCTCCATCTTCAAATATTTGACCTGTTCAGTTGGACGTTTCTGCTCCTTATCCCAGCGTTGCTGATTTTGTATCCCGCCAATCCCTCCGCTTTTGCCTTTCTTGCATTACGGCGTCCTGTACCGGCCAGACCTCCTGCCCGCCTGATTTTCGTCCGTTTCAACGATTAATCCGACCTTCTGCGCGCCGATCTTCGGCGCACTGTCTGACTGCGCCAACCTGGCGCGGCTTGGTATTACCTGAATTGTCCTGACCCTTTGGAGATTGCCATGCATGCCACATTGAAATTTATCCTCGCCACCCTGCTCGTGAGCAGCCCACTTATCGCCTCGGCAGTCGATGAGCATCACCCGGAGGGGCAGACCGCGCCCGCCAAGACAAGCGAAGCAGCTACGCCGATGCAAAACAATGTCATGACCGAGCAAATGCAAAAAATGCAGGCTGCACACGACAAGGCAGCCGCCGCCAAGACCCCTGCCGAGCGACACGCCGCCATGCAGGAGAGCATGAAGACGATGAAGGAAAGCATGGACATGATGCATAAGAACTGTCATGGCAAGGGCATGGGCAGCAACAAAGACGGCATGGAGATGGGAATGATGAACATGATGATGAAAATGATGGATCAGCAAACGAGCATGATGAACATGCCGACGAGCAAGTGACGCGCACAAGCCTGTAGGCAATGCAGCGACGGTTTTACCTTAACCAATATGCCAAGGGTAAAACTGCCGCCCGTTGCACCTATACGACGTATCACTAAACCGCACTCCCTCAGGAGTACAGAACCATGGTGAATTCGCCACATTCCGCTAACACCTCTCCAACATTTTGGAGGAGCAAACCCGGCATAGCGCTGGGTATGCTGCTGGTGATCGTGCTGTTCTATCTGGCAAGAGAACACTACGGCCATATGCTGGGTTTACTGCCTTATATGATTTTGCTGTTGTGCCCGCTGATGCATTTTTTCGGGCACCACCACGGTGGTCACAATCATCACGGCGAAACCTCAGTCTCAACCAAGGATGCGAACAGGAGTTAGCTCATGCACACCCCTGAGGTTCGTCAAGAGCACGGCCCAATACAGAACTCTGAACCCCAAGCCACTGGCTCCCATGACCCGGTATGTGGCATGACCGTCAGTAACGACAGCCAGTTCAGCACGGAATATGAGGGGCAACACTACCGGTTCTGCAGTCTGAAATGCCAAACGGCCTTCAGGACAGCGCCCGAGCGTTATCGAATATCTCAACCGAAAATCGAACCAGTCCCTCAGACAACAGCAGAACCGTTAACGGGTGCCGCTGAATACACATGTCCCATGCATCCGGAAATTCGCCAGATCGGCCCCGGCGTCTGCCCTAAGTGCGGCATGACCTTAGAGCCGGTGATTCCCGAATTGGAGGAAGAAGAGAACTTAGAACTCAAGGACTTCACCCGGCGCTTCTGGTGGACATTGCCGCTGACAGTGATCGTCACCGTGCTGGCTATGGGTGGCCATGCCCTGGAGTTGTTCCATGGCACCACGCAAAATTGGGTCGAGCTGGGATTGGCTACACCCGTCGTGCTGTGGGCTGGCTGGCCGTTTTATGTGCGTGGTGTGCGTTCGGTGATTCAGCGAAGTCCGAACATGTGGACGCTAATCGGCCTCGGCACGGCGGCGGCCTTCCTTTACAGCGTCGTGGCAACCCTGACCCCCGATGTATTCCCCAGCAACTTCATGATGGAGGGCCGCATCGGTGTGTACTTCGAAGCAGCGGCTGTGATCATCTCACTGACCCTTCTCGGCCAGATGCTTGAACTCAAGGCTCGCTCGCAAACCTCGGCTGCCATCAAGTCGCTGCTTGGACTGGCCCCAAAAACTGCCCGACGGATCAATGCCGATGGCACGGAAGAAGACATCCCTCTGACACACGTACACAGCGGCGACACATTACGTGTGCGTCCGGGAGAAAAAGTACCTGTAGACGGCCAGGTATTGCAAGGCGAAAGCGCTGTAGATGAGTCGATGCTCACCGGCGAACCGATACCGATCATGAAGAGGGCCGGCGACGCGCTGATCGGCGCCACTCTCAACATCCACGGTAGTCTGGTGATGCAGGCGCAGAAGATAGGATCAGCGACCCTCCTCGCACAGATTGTGCAGATGGTTGTGCAGGCACAACGCTCAAAAGCGCCGATGCAACGGCTGGCAGATGTGATTGCTAGTTACTTCGTGATTGTGGTGATTGCTATCGCCGCGCTGACTCTACTCGGCTGGGGGCTTTGGGGGCCCGAGCCAAGTTGGGTGTTCGGACTGATCAACGCTGTCGCGGTCATGATCATCGCCTGTCCCTGTGCCCTTGGCCTAGCGACACCGATGTCAGTCATGGTTGCCACCGGCAAGGCTGCTGGCAGCGGCGTATTGTTTCGCGATGCCGCCGCTATCGAAAACCTGCGCAAGATAGACATCTTGATAGTCGACAAAACTGGCACCCTCACGGAAGGTCGACCAGCGTTCCATAGCGTCGAGGCCGTACCCGGATTTACTCAGGATGAAGTGTTGCGCCTGGCCGCAAGTCTCGATCAGGGCAGTGAGCATCCATTGGCCCACGCCATCGTCGAGCAGGCTCGTGCCGCAGGGCTAAAACTGGTGACACCTGAAACCTTCGAGTCAGCCTCAGGTATTGGTGTAAGCGGTCAGGTCGAGGGTCGCCGACTGATGATAGGCAATACCGCGTTGATGCAGGAAGCCGGCGTTTCCACAGACAGCTTGCAAGAACATGCCGAGAAGCTACGCGGCGACGGTACGAGCATCATGTACCTGGCAGTGGACGGCGCCCTGGCGGGTTTACTGGCTGTTGCCGACCCCATCAAACCCACCACGAAGCTGGCCGTCGAGCGTCTGCAGGCGGATGGCGTCAAGGTCATCATGGCCACTGGCGACGGCCTTACAACTGCTCGCTCGGTAGCCCGCCAGTTGGGCATCGAGGAGGTTCACGGCGAGGTCAAGCCGCAAGATAAAGAACGTCTGGTGGCATCTTTGCAACTAGCCGGACACCGGGTGGCGATGGCCGGCGACGGCATTAATGATGCCCCCGCACTGGCTCGCGCTGATGTAGGAATCGCCATGGGCACTGGCACTGACGTGGCGATGAACAGCGCTCAGGTCACTCTGGTGAAGGGGGATCTGCTCGGTATCCTACGGGCGCGCAGCCTGTCAGTCGCGACGGTGAGAAATATGCACCAGAACCTGGCCTTCGCCTTCCTTTATAACGCCATGGGCATCCCACTGGCTGCCGGCTTGTTCTATCCACTTACCGGTCACCTTCTGTCACCGCTCATTGCCGCACTGGCCATGAGCGTGAGCTCGGCGTCGGTAGTATTCAACGCCTTACGTCTGCGCCAGGCTTCCATTGATTGAGTGACAACGACCGCTTGACCTTGCCATGGCGGCAAGGTTGAGGATAAGCCAACGCCGCAAAAAAGCCTCATGCGTCAGTCTTTCCATGATCAACTTTGTTGTGAGGAGTCACCAATGAAAATTGTTGAACTGCAAGTCCAAGGCATGAGCTGTGGTTCATGTGTCAAACATGTCACCGAAGCGCTGCGCCCAGTTGAAGGCGTGAGTTACGTATCGGTGGATTTAAAAGCCGGACGGGTGAAGGTCAGCGGCGATTCGCACAGCCATGCGCTGCTTACAGCCCTGGAGAACGCGGGCTATCCAGCACAGCTGGCGACAGTGGAAAGCGTAGCGAGTAAGAAAAACTCGGGCTGTGGCGGGAACGGCGGCGGTTGCTGCTGCCGGTAAGAATTAGTAATAAACTGGAGAACTCGCATGAATGCCAGTCTGCGAATTGCCGCGTTCACGACACTACCCATGACCGGAGCGGCACAAGCCGCTGAAGTCATCGACGTTTACCGCGATCCTAACTGCGGCTACTGCAAGGCAAACCATCTCAGCTCTATCGCTACCATCATGACGCTTTAGTAAAATGCTTGAAGCGTCGTCATCAAAGGTCATCCTGCTCTTCCCGAATGTCGACTTCGCCCATCGCTCCTAGGTAAATTTTGCGACAAGGAAGCTTGGTGATAAGCCCGTTTTCGAAAAGCATCCTGGGTATATCGCCAAACAAACTCGACACTTCCCATTTCTCTGTGAGCGGCTTCACTGCCTCTGCTATTAATGAATCGAGGTCGAAGTCCTGCGTTGCAACAAAGGGCCCAGCGCGGTCGTAATTCTCAAAAATGCCCGAGGCAATGCAGATGACTTCGCCTGCCTTGACGATCATGACACCACCTCGAAGCCATTCAGGAGGGTTCGCCAGTGGAAGAAGACCACGACCATTACTGTAACCCTCGCGGGGTGAAGTGGTGCATCCCCCGTGAAAGCCGCAGAAACTCACGCAGGCTTGCACGTCCATTACCCCTCTGGAACGTCGCCAAGACGTAACGACTATTCTCCGTCGTCATCACCCAAAACCTGCCTTCACGCTCGACTTTGATCACATCAGAAGTGCGGATCAAATGGCCGTCGCCGAACCGCCCATACTGGTCTTTACGGTTGTGACCAAACACTACGCCTATGCCCGTTCGGGCTTTGATGGAGGCGCTGCAAAGATACGCTGTGATCGGTCTATCGAAGCCTTGCGCCTGAGCTTTTTTGATTCGTATTAGGTCGAATTCTGTGTGGCGCTTCCCATAAAAATCCAAGCCAATCATGTTCAGCATTGTTGCACTCCGTTGGCGGTATATACGGCGTAACCAGGAATTCCACACGCAACCATCTGTGCTGGTATCGTGCAGAAATCTTGGTAAATCTCAGGCTGTACGAATCATGTTTGCGTGATAGATCGGACGAAGGTTGCTCAGCACATCAGTGTTGAAGCTAGGTTGGTGAGAGCTGTGGTATTTGGAGCCGGTCTCCACCTCTAGCAGGCACACAACACACTCGTTTTGGTCTTCACCAAGCGTCACTTTGGTCAGCTTCTCCATGCGCCAAACTCCCGTGCCATTCATGTGGGCAGGTGTGACAACTTGCACCTCTGTGATGATCGTCTCCGAGTCCTGGGCAATCAGCAGTTGCTGAAGCCGTGGTTCGCTGTCGATCATCAGAACCGCCTCTGAAGTTCTGTCCTCGTACATGGCTTGGACAGTTACGTGATACCAGTGATTACGAAGCACTTTGGATACCTGTTGCCATTGGTATTGACCCTCACCGAACATGCCCGGTAGGCCCAGCATGTCGGCGTCGTGTGTTCTAAACATCGTATGTCCTTGGCCTGAAGGGGCTCCGATACAGAGCGCAGGTTAGAAGAGGGAGAAAACGTCTTTCAGGCTTGCGAGCTGTTCATGACCAGGGCCAATCAATACGTAAACAGAGTTTCTGGTCTCGAACGCAACACCGTCGTGGAGACCGGTGCACATGCTTGAACGAACCCAATCGCCGCGTTCGAAACGGCCTTGGCTGTCCTCGGCCACGTTGTGAGCAAACAGGATCATCGGGAGCTGGCCCGCTGCATGACATTTGAAGAGTTCGTCGCGGGTGACTTCAATGCGAAATATTGTCCAGTCGCGGACTAGGCAGTAAGGCTTTTTAGGAAAGCGTTCGACTGCTAAAGCTCGAGCTGCAGAGGTGCTCGACAGGCCCTCAAGTGGTGTCCGTGGCGCATTCATGAAGTCGGGTTCTTCGACGCTAGCCATAGGGCTTCCTTTCATTAATAACCGGGAAATTGACAATTCAATCCCGCTTGTTGTCGCTCGCACTCGAGCAGATGGCTGCCGCAAGCAAGGTGCTTAGCTCCGCTTACGGATGTATATGCATCGAAAAGCAGGCCTCAAAAACGCTGATAGCGCCGTAATACGGATCATAGCCCGTGTTATGGTGCGTCGCAATATGGCCTTATCCTCGATTTGCGTGGGGAAATGTCATGGAGGCCGCAGAAGCCCTAGCTGTAGTGGTGCGAGCACTGCGTAGAAAAAAAGGTCTTACGCAAGAAAACCTGATCACTATTGACCGTTCCTATTGGGGCCGGATTGAGCGTGGGGAGGTGAACATCACGATTGATGTGCTCATTCGTCTCGCAGCGCTGCTTGAGGTTGAGCCGGCCTCATTGATTCTCATGGCGACGTGTCTACAGTCCAACGAGCCGCTTAGGGAGGGGCTGAAGCGTCTGAATAAGCAACTAAATAGGATAAAAAAGGACAGCGTAGATATTGAGATGGAGTCGTTGGTAAGTGCAGGGAAGCTTCCTCCTGGTCGACCGGCGCGATCCGGAGCAGCGCAGAAAGCCGCAGAGGCAAATCGCCTGAACAGTGAGGGAGTGTCAGTGACTGAGATATCGGAAGCGTTGGGTCTGTCTAAAACTACTATTCGTAGGTATTTGACCAGCAAGTCCGAACAGGCCTGATTTTTGAATGACCAGCACCAGGTTGAAAATGCCTCAGGAAGGTTTGCTGTGAAAGACAGCTTTAGCTCACCTTGGCCTCTTAGGACTTCATTACCCTTTCTTCAGATCGCTTTCGGTGAACATGCTAGCGATGATACGGGCGTCAAGAAGAGCGTGATGCGGAAGCGGAGCCCCGTCACTTGAGGCATCTAGAGTGGTTGCATCGGTGGGGTAATTCCGAACGTTCCTTGGCCATGTACCATTGTCATATGCGAGTTCGCAGAAAAGCTCCCAGTCGTACTGTGGAGCGTCTGTGACAATCTCCAGGACTTCGTCGAACGAGGCTAGGTAATCGAGCAGTGCAGTTCTTGCCCTGATAATGGGTTGTGCATTGCCACCGCCCCAGAGCTGCGGAAGAACGATCTCTATGACGAAGTCGCTGCAATCTTCCTCTCGCCATGTGTCGAGCAATTCCACGTAGAATTCGCGTCCATTTTCAGCTACCAGTGCGAGTGATATCAGCTTCGCTGTGGCTGAGAGCTTGGTGAACTCGCAATCAAGAAAGAGCCTCATTTTGCTGGAACTCCGTTATGACTAGGGCTCGCCTGGATATGGCGCAGGAAGGCCAGCTGTGGGAGATAGCTCTTGAACATCTTGGCTCAGACGGACTGCTTCAGGTGGTTGTAAATTTGTGGAGCCGCGCCGCCCCTCCACCCAGACCATTGGTTGAACACCTGTCCACCAATGAGGTGAGTCAGGACGTCTTGAGCATACTGAAAATTGCCCAGCAGCGGGTAGGGGCCATCGTGCCAGGTCGAACGCCTGATGCAGGCACAGTCACGCTGTACGCTCGTCACGCTAGCAACTTAGTTGATGGGCTCATTACACTGCTGCCAAAGGTGAAGCTTTCGCAAGCCTTACGAGGCTCTTGTCTTGAAATCGAACTGGGGATTTGACGTCCGCACAGGCTCCACGAATACCAGTCAGCAACAATCTTATTAACACTTGCCCAGCGAAATGCGTCCCGTTGAGATGTTCTATGAGCTCTGAATTAACTGAAGAAGAAATGCGTCGTGCCCTATTCGGTACGCCTCAGCCCGAAGAGCAGGTGCCCGCACCTCTAGTAAAAGAGCCTGTGGAAGAAGTTGTGCCCGCGAAACCGGTGGTTGCTCCAGCAGCCAAGAAGAAAGCGAAAGCTTTTACGCCCAGGCTGAGGGTTACGTTACGGGTTGGAAACGAGTTTGAAGGGAAAATGGTCGAGCTGATTCACGAGGCTGATACGTTGAGCTCGTTGCTTGCTGAGCAGGAGGCTGTGAAGGCTGCTAGGAAAAAGTACAAGTATGTGGAAGTGGTATCGGTTAAATCGATGTAGACGCGCCAACTAATCTGGTTGGGCGAAGGGGCGACCCCTGCCTGGATCATTGATCAACCATCTTGCCTGGCCGAAGGGGCCTCCAGATCGCTCGCGTGTAGCTGCTCTTGATGCCATTGGCGCTGATGCTATAGGATCAGAACAGGAGATGGCATTCCTCCTTTAACCGCCTTCGTGCTGATGATGCCTACGTGAACCCTGGACAGGGTGCGTAGGTGTGTCTCCCTGTCCTCCAATTTAGGACAGGCTATGATCTTACCCTTCGAGTTTCCCTTTTCCTTCAGCGCGAGCCGCTTGCCAGTTAGTCCACTCAGATCTGATGAGGAGGACTCTCCGTGCTGAAGTCATTAATCGTCATTGCCGTTGGCGCTTCACTTGGAGCCTGGTTGCGCTGGCTGTTGGGCATGAAGCTGAATGCTCTTTTTCCTACGATTCCTCCAGGTACTGTGGTCGCGAACATGGTTGGGGGCTACATCATCGGCCTGGCCATCGCCTTCTTGGCTGCTTCTCCTACCCTCAGTCCAGAGTGGCGTCTCCTGATCATCACGGGTTTCTGTGGTGGGCTTACCACCTTCTCTACATTTTCAGCCGAAACAGTTGCCTTGATTCAGGAGGGCAGACTGGTCTGGGCGCTTGGCTCAATTTCGTTGCACGTTGCAGGCTCGTTAGCGATGACCGCTGCCGGGCTTCTGTCCTACCAAATGATTGGTACTCGCTGAGGAGATATAAAAGTGAGGCTTTATCCGCTTGGGCGTGCTCCTAAATCTCGTGAAAAAGTCCGCGCCATGGGCTTAGTGAACAGGCTGTAGGCTGATTTTCGCCTGTGACAATAATCGTTACAGGCTATTTGGACACCCGCAGTGGTATACCTCGGATGTTAAAATATTCTCTTTAGATCGAAGCGCTAGGACACTGATGACCGACAATAGAACTCCTGCAGAAACCCCAAGAGCAGCTGCAATTTTAGCTCGCTTCCTGTCTTCGGAATCCGCTGGCGGTCTTGTACTGATGGGCGCAGCACTCGCGGCTCTGATTGTGGCCAATTCGCCTCTCTCTCAAGGTTATTTTGCAGCCTTGCATAGCGTTTGGTTGGGCATGTCTGTCGAGCATTGGGTCAATGATGGCCTGATGGCGATCTTCTTCTTGATGGTCGGACTCGAGATCAAAAGAGAGGTTCTGGCCGGGGGGCTCTCCACTTGGGGCCAGCGTGCTTTGCCTGGATTTGGTGCTTTAGGCGGCATGGTTGTGCCTGCGTTGATCTACATCGCAATCAATTGGGGTAATTCTGAGACCTTGAAGGGGTGGGCTATCCCAGCCGCTACCGACATCGCGTTCGCCCTGGGCGTCTTGTCGCTCCTAGGTAAGCGAGTCCCTAAGTCGCTTAAGGTCTTCCTCGCCGCCTTGGCGATCATTGACGACCTAGGTGCTGTAGTCATCATTGCCTTTTTCTACACCACTGGTCTTTCCATGCCCATGTTGCTGGCATCGCTCGCAACGCTGGCCATTCTGATCGCAATGAATCGATTGGGTGTCAGACGATTGTTCCCGTATCTGCTGGTAGGTGGTGTGCTGTGGTTCTTCGTACTGCAATCGGGAGTGCACGCCACCCTTGCGGGTGTCGCTGTAGCGCTGTGCGTTCCAATGGGTAAGCCTGAAGAGGAAGCCCGGTCTCCACTGCTGTTCCTAGAAGAAAAGCTGCATATGTGGGTAGCGTTCGCTGTGGTGCCGATTTTTGGCTTCGCCAATGCGGGTGTTTCATTGGCCGGTATTTCGATGGAAAACCTAGTCGATCCGGTTCCGCTGGGTGTTGCGCTCGGCTTGTTGGTGGGCAAGCAGATTGGCATCTTCCTATTGGCTGCTCTGGCCATTCGTATGGGCTTGGCCAAACTGCCGGAAGGCAGCAATTGGGCACAGCTTTACGGCGTTGCGCTCTTGTGTGGCATCGGCTTCACCATGAGCCTGTTCATCGGAAACCTGGCGTTTGCTGGATCAGCTCACCTGATTGACGAGGTAAAAGTCGGCGTGTTGATCGGTTCGACCTTGGCTGCAATCGGTGGAGTCCTGATTTTGCGTCGCAGCGCTGCGCCTGCCGTTGCCACAGCCACTCTATCGAGGTGATCAGAAATGAGCTGACAGCAGAATTTCTCTCCATCAGAATTTCTGCTGTAGGAGCACCGTCTAACGAAGTGCCATCATTTTGTCGTTAAGATCAAGATACAGTGTGCGACGGCATATCGAAGCCGAGATATGCCGGTGAGGGAGGCTGTCGTATTTGGTTTTCTATAGCAGTCATGTGGGGAGTAACGAATCTTGTCAGCCGAGGGACGTTCAAAGGGTGTTACGACTGAGTCCCCATGGATGGTATTTCTGGTATTCCTGCGCCTAGGTCTCACTTCTTTCGGAGGCCCGATTGCACATCTAGCTTACTTTCGCGAAGAGTTCGTTGCTCGACGGCAATGGCTGAGCGAGCGCAGTTATGGGGATTTGATTGCCCTGTGCCAGTTCTTGCCGGGCCCCGCAAGTAGCCAGGTTGGCATAGGTTTAGGGCTATCCCGTGCCGGGTTTCCAGGAGCAGTCGCTGCGTGGGCAGGTTTCACATTACCTTCAGCAATAATCCTGGTTTTATTAGCACAAGGTATGTCCGCCTGGGGAGGCGCGCTTCCCAGCGGTCTTTTACACGGTCTTAAAATTGTCGCGGTGGCTGTCGTTGCTCAAGCCGTCTGGGGAATGGGCCGTAGTCTTTGCAATGATGCCCCTCGAATAACCATCGCTGTGTTTGCGGCTTATGCTGCACTGCTTTGGCCGCATGCCTGGGGGCAGATCGGCGTGATTTTCTTCGGTGCCGTCATAGGACTAATGCTCTTCAAAACCGATCAAAGCCAGACTACTGAGTCTTTGCCGATACCGGTGAGCAGGAAAGTCGGTGTGGTGTCGTTGCTGCTGTTCTTCGGCCTGTTAGCTGGCCTGCCATTGCTGGTTCAGTTGTGGCCCTCACAAGCGTTAGCTGTGGTAAATGCCTTTTTCCGCGCCGGGTCATTAGTTTTCGGAGGTGGGCATGTTGTGCTGCCGTTGCTTCAGTCGGCGACCGTGCCGAACGGATGGGTAGCCAATGACACGTTTCTTGCCGGATATGGTTTAGCACAGGCCGTACCAGGCCCGCTTTTTACCTTCGCAGCATTTCTTGGCGCGTCCATGAGTGCCCAACCTTCTGGTTGGC
>NZ_WKCD01000118.1:0-15245 GCF_021606625.1 Pseudomonas sp. PA-4-8C | reverse complement strand
CCTGTACGTTCTTCGCGAGAATGATCGCTCGTACAAGGTGTCTTACGTTCCGTCAGAGTGCCGATAAGGCAAAGCCGCCCTCGCCTCTTCGGCATACGCCAGAACCCCCACCCGTTCGCGCTCAAGAAAATCTTCCACAGCGTTCTTCAACCCCGGGTGGCGCAGGTAGTGCCAGGACCGCGTAATCACCGGCTCAAACCCGCGAATCAATTTGTGCTCCCCCTGGGCACCCGCATCGAAGCGTTGCAGGCCGTGGGCGATGGCGTAGTCCATGCCTTGGTAGAAACAGGTTTCGAAATGCAGGCGGTCGAATTCCGCCAGGCAACCCCAGTAGCGGCCATAGAAGCTGTCGCCACCAAGCAGGCTGAAGGCCATGGCCACCGGGCGCGTGCCTTGTTTGGCCAAGACTACGCGGATGGCTGCGGGCATGCGCTCAGCCAGCAGGCTGAAAAACGCGCGGGTCAGGTAGGGCGATTGCCGGCGCACCGCGTAGGTGTTGGCGTAGCAGGCGTAGACAAAATCCCATTGGGCTTCGCTCAGCTCGTGGCCTTGCAACCACTCGAACTCGATACCCTGCCCCGCCACTTGTTCGCGCTCTTTGCGCATCTGTTTACGCTTGCGTGAACTCAGGGCGTCGAGGAAATCCTGGAAGTCGCGGTAGCCTCGGTTCTGCCAATGAAACTGACAACCCAGGCGTTGCAACCAGCCGGGGTGTTGGGCCATGGCTTCATCGGCGAGGGCATCGGTAAAGTTGATATGGGCGCTCGACAGGCCTTCGATCTCCAGATACCCCGGCAGGCTATTGAGCAATTCGAAAGCGTCTGCGGCACTGGCAGCCAACACGCGCGGCCCACCGACCGGGCTGAACGGCACGGCCGTCAGCAACTTGGGGTAGTAGTCGATGCCAGCGCGCTCGCAGGCGTCGGCCCAGCCGTGATCGAACACGTACTCGCCATAAGAATGCCATTTTCGATAACCCGGCAATGCCGCCATCAACCGGTCGCCTTCCCAGTGCAGCAAATGCTCCGTCTGCCAGCCCGAATGCGGGCCGACGCTGGCGCTGTCTTCCAGCGCGCTCAGAAACCCATGCTGCATAAACGGCTGGGCCTGTGGCATCAGGGCATCCCACGTGTGCGCAGCGATATCGGACAGGCTGTCCAGGCGTTGCAACGGCATCGGCATCCTCATTGTTTCTTGGCATGAAAACCTGGCGAGTATCGCTGATCACAGCCGCACACACACCCAGAAAACACGCGGACAGACGTCAAAACCCTTAGTTCCGTAGCGTAACGATTTGTCATCTAGATGAAATCACTTAGCCACTACTCCGTCATAAACGGTCGCGATACTGACGCCAGTTTTTAGAGCGTCCGGGTCTACCGGGCGACATTTTTTCCGTCCGTCATGGGTCGGTTGTGTCCTGGAGGGTGTTGCCCTCCCTCCTCACTTTCGGAGATTGATATGCGTCTTGCTTCCACTAAAACTGCGGCGGTCCTGTGTGGCGGCCTGTTGCTGGCACTGAGCGTTCCGGCCAGCGCTGCAGTCGACGCTAAATTGCTCGACATGCTCAAGGCCAACGGCCAGATCACCGCGGCGCAGTACACCGAACTGCAAATGGAACTGGCCAGGGATCAGAAAGAACAACAGATCGCCCGCCAGGCTCAACAAGAGACCAACGAGCAGATCGCGGCCACTGCGAAAAAAACCAACGAGCTGAGCAGCTTCGACCAGAAATTGGCTTGGGCAGCCAAGACCCAGTTCAAGGGTGATGTGCGCTTCCGTCAGGAAACCATCAAGATCGACGGCGAGCCCAACAACGGTGGGCGTGACAAGGACCGTCAACGTATCCGTGCGCGCCTGGGTGCCTACACCGAAATCAACCCGCAAGTGGACACCGGTATCCGTATCGCCACCGGCGGCGGCGACGATGCACGTTCCACTAACCAGGACCAGGATGGTTACTTCGATAAGAAATCGATCTGGCTGGACCTCGGCTACATCGACTACCACCCGGACCAGATCAAGAACCTGCACGTGATCGGCGGCAAGATGCTGCAACCGTGGGTGAACATGGGCGACGTGATCTGGGATAGCGACATCAACCCTGAAGGCCTGGCAGTCACCTACAAATACCCACTGGGTAGCAGTGCGGAGCTGTTCGGCAGCCTGGGTAACTACAACCTCAAGGACAACGTGGACGGTGACGGCGTGCAATTTCGCCATGACCTGCGCCTGACGTCCGGCCAGTTGGGTACGCGTTTCTCGGTCACCGACAACCTGAAAATGACCTTGGGCGGCAGCATCTACGCCTACAAGAATGACGAAGACAGCCGTTGCACAACCACCACCACGCCTTGCGCATTGGCGGTCAACGGCAACTCGGCCAACAACGAATTCCGCTTGTACGAAGGCTTTGCGCAAGCAGACATCGGTGGCCTGGCTGTGCCGCTGTCGTTCTACGGCCAGTACGTGAAAAACAACGATGCGGTGACCGACCAGGACACCGCCTGGTTGCTGGGTGCCAAGTCCAAGGTGTTCGGTTTGAACCTGGACTACAACTACCGCGACGTTCAACGTAATGCCGTCGTAGGCGCCTTCACCGATTCGGACTTCGCCAACGGCACCACCGGTTCGCGCGGTCACAAGATGAAAGTCAGCTACGACATCGACAAGAACTTCGCCATCGGCGCCACCTACTTCCTGACCAAGGCTGACTTTGCCAGCCGGACCCAGCGGGATGCCGACACCAACACCTTGCAACTGGATGCTGAAGCCAAGTTCTAATGCTTAACTTGTAGGAGCGAGCTTGCTCGCGAAGAACCCACAGGCAACGCGGTTCTCCAGGATACCCGCGTTATCGTTGACGTTCTTCGCGAGCAAGCTCGCTCCTACATGATGTCTTTACGCCGCTCGGCCGCCAGTTGTTCAGCCAGCGCATCCACACCCTCCACCGGCTCCTGCGGCATACGCTTGAGCGTCGCCTGCATCAGGCGCATCTGACGGATAAAGCGCCGGCAGTTCGGGCAAAACATCAAGTGATGACGCACCATAAGACGCTCCCGAAAGGTCAATTGCCCATCGAGATAGTCACTGGAACGCGCTACTTGCTCTTTACAGGTCAACATTCGCCCGTTTCCTCAAAATGCTCCACCGTGGCGAAGACTTTAAGCCGTGCTCGATGCAACAGCACACGGACGTTGGAGAGTGAAAGGGTGAGAAGATTACAGATCTCTTCCAGCTCCAGGCCCTGGCGTTCACGCAACACCAGCACACTGCTTTGTAATTCGGACAAGCTCAGAATCGTATGCTCCAGGCATTGGCGCAATTCATCTTCGGTCAGCAGCGCTTCCGGGGTGTCCTGGTGCCAGGCATACGGGGCGACAGCCCAATGGCCATCATCGGGGCTGAAGCGGTCATCGCCGATAGTGCCGTGGGGTGAGGGCAAGTCGTCGAGCAGCACTTCCCGACGATTTTGTTTGTAACGACTCTTTGCGGAGTTGGCAGTAATGGTTAATAACCACGTCTTGAGGCTGGATCGCCCTTCGAACTTGGCCAGGTTGCGCACCACCGAGAGCCAGGCATCTTGCACCACCTCATCGGCATGGCGCTGGCCGACGATGGCATAGGCCACTGCCCGCATTGCACTCTGGTAGGTGTTGACCAATTCCTTATAAGCCTGCTGCTCACCCTTGAGCAGGCGTTCAAGCAGGTGCGTGTCGTCCGCTGCTGCCATTCAAACCTCGATCTAAAAGTGCACACCCGACCCTGTGGGAGCTGGCTTGCCTGCGATGCAGACACCTCGGTGTATCAGGCACACCACTGTGATGCCATCGCAGGCAAGCCAGCTCCCACATACTCAGCGTTTGCGCAGGATCACACTGCCAATCGAATACCCGGCGCCAAAGGAGCTGAGTACGGCAACCGCGCCCTTGGGCAGGTCATCCTGATAAGTGTGAAACGCAATCACCGAGCCGGCCGAGCTGGTATTGGCGTAAGTATCGAGGATCACCGGCGCTTCTTCCACCGACGCGTCGCGCCCCAGCAGCTTCTTGACGATCAGGTGATTCATGCTCAGGTTGGCCTGGTGCAGCCAGAAGCGCTTCACATCGGTGACACTCAGCTGGTTTTCTGCCAAGTGCTCGCCGATCAATTCGGCCACCATCGGGCAGACATCACGGAACACCTTGCGGCCTTCCTGCACGAACAGCTTGTCGGGAGCGCCGATGCCCTCTTCCGCGGTGCGGTTGAGGAAGCCGAAGTTGTTGCGGATGTTGTTGGAGAACTTGGTCAGCAGCTTGGTGCTCACCACATCGAACTGATGTTCGGACGTCGCCAGGTCAGCACGCTCCAGGATCACCGCCGTGGCGGCGTCACCGAAGATGAAGTGGCTGTCACGGTCACGGAAGTTCAGGTGGCCGGTGCAGACTTCCGGGTTGACCATCAGGATCGCCCGGGCCTGGCCCAACTGGATGCTGTTGGCCGCGTTCTGGATGCCGAAGGTGGCCGAGGAACACGCCACGTTCATGTCGAAACCGAAACCCTGGATACCCAAGGCTTCCTGGACTTCAATGGCGATCGCCGGGTAGGCGCGTTGCAGGTTGGAGCAGGCGACAATCACGCCGTCGATATCGGCGGCGGTCTTGCCGGCGCGCTGCAGGGCTTGTTCGGCGGCACCGATGGCCATCTGGCAAAGCACCGACCATTCGTCGTTGCTGCGCTCGGGCAGGCGTGGAGCCATGCGCTGCGGATCGAGGATGCCGTCCTTGTCCATCACAAAACGGCTCTTGATGCCGGATGCCTTTTCGATGAATGCCGCGCTCGACTCGGTCAGCGCCTGCACATCGCCACGTTCGATAGCGGCGGCGTTGTCGGCGTTGAACTGTTGTACGTAGGCATTGAAAGACTGCACCAGCTCTTCGTTGGAAATGCTGTTGGCCGGGGTGTACAGGCCAGTGCCGCTGATGACGACGTTATGCACGGTCGTTCCTCTAAATCTGTCAGGCAGAAGATATTGGTACCGTCGTACCAAACTTAAAGTGGTTTGATGTCATCCAGCGGGCATCAAACTGGCAATGCTTTTATTCACTCTTGTAACCGCGAAGTTTGCCACAACCCTGGGGATTTGGCGCTATAGGCCAGACAAACATCCCATTGTGGGATGGGGCTTGCCCTAATGCCTGTAGGAGCGCGCTTGCTCGCGAAGAACCCACAGGCAACGCGCTTATCCAGGATACCCGCGTTATCGTTGACGTTTTTCGCGAGCGAGCTCGCTCCTACAGGTGGGCCAGGGGTTCAGGGCTCTACCTGGCTCCATTGCTTGCTCAGGCGCTTATCGGAAATCGGTACCTTGGTGCCCAACTGCTGGGCAAACAGCGACACCCGGTACTCCTCCAGCCACCAGCGGTACAGCTCCAGTTGCGGGTCGCGCTTGCCTTCCTGGGTGTGTTTGTTCAGGCGGTTCTGGTACTGCGCCCACAAACCGCCCAACTCGCTGCTCCACACACGGTCCTTTTGCACCTGGCTCGGCAGTTTTTCCAGGCGCAGCTCGATGGCCTTGAGAAAACGCGGCAGTTCCTTGAACCACTGGGCCGGGGTTTCCCGTACAAAGCCTGGGTACACCAGGTTGCTCAGTTGCTGCTTGATATCGTTCAAGGCCACGGCCTGGGCCAGGTCGATCTTGCCCTTGAAGCGCTTTTGCAGGCCGTGCCAGAGCTTCAGCACCTCCAGGGTCAGGCGCGCGAGGCGCTCGGCGTGCTCGGTCCAACTGCCGCGCTTGCGTTCAGCCAAGGCTGCCAGGCCAGCGCCATCGCGTGGCAGGCTATCTTCGCCTTCAAGTACACAGGTATCGAGGCTGGCCAGCAGGATGTCTTCGACCAGCGCGTCGATACGCCCCAGTTCACGGTACATGAGGCCCAACTCGGTCAAGCCCGGCAATTTGCCGCGCAGGAATTTCGCCGGTTCCGCCAATTGCTGCATCAGCAGGCGCTGCAAGGCGCGACGGTGCTGGAACTCGGCTTCGGCGGCAGTCGAGAAGCGCCCCTCCTTGACCGCGCCGTTCTCTTCCACCAGGGCCGGGTACACCGTCATCGACAGGCCGGCGATGTTTTGCTGGGTCTTTTGCGCCACCGCCGCAAACACCTTGGCCTCTACCGGTTGCTGGCTTTTCGCGGTTTGCGGCACGGCCAAGGCGGCCTGGCTGGCTTCGGCGAACCGTGCGGTCAGCTCGGCCAGGTCGCGGCCTTCGCCGAGGAACTTGCCCTGGCCGTCGACCACTTCCAGGTTCATCTTCAGGTGGTTTTCCACCTGCTGCGCCGCCTCGGCCCACGCCTCATCGCTGACCCGCGCACCGGTCATGCGCAGCAATTCACGCCCCAGCGCCTGGGGCAACGAGCCCTGGCCGAATTCGATGCGTTGCAGCGCGGCCTTGACGAAGTCCGGCACCGGCACGAAGTTTTTGCGCAGCGCCTTGGGCAAGTTGCGCACCAGGGCGATGCACTTGGCTTCGATCAACCCCGGCACCAGCCACTCCAGGCGCTCGGCTGGCAACGCCGGCAACAACGGCGCCGGCACCCGCAGGGTCACGCCGTCACGGGGGTGGTTGGGTTCGAAGTGGTAACTCAAGGCCAGGGCCAGGTCGCCCAAGTGCAAGGTGTCCGGGTAATGCGCGGCGGTGACTTCACTGGCCTCGCGGGCCAGTACGTCCTCTTCGCGCATGATCAGCAGTTGCGGGTCTTTCTGGCTGTTGACCTTGTACCAACTGTCAAAGGTGGCGGTCTGGTGAATCTCTGCGGGCAAGCGCGCATCGTAGAAGGCGTACAGGGTTTCTTCGTCGGCCAGGATGTCGCGACGGCGAGCCTTGGCTTCCAGCTCATCGAGTTGCTCCAGCAGTTTCTGGTTGGCCGTCAGGCACTTGGCACGGGACTGAATCTCGCCACGTACCAGGCCTTCACGGATAAACAGCTCGCGGGACACCTCCGGGTCAATCGGCCCGTAATGCACCGGCCGGCGCCCGACCACAATCAGCCCGAACAGGGTGATCTGCTCAAACGCCACCACTTGGCCGCGCTTCTTCTCCCAATGGGGTTCGAAGTGGTTTTTCTTGATCAAGTGCCCGGCCAGCGGTTCGATCCAATCGGCATCGATTTTCGCCACCATGCGTGCATAGAGCTTGGTGGTTTCCACCAGTTCGGCGGTCATCAGCCACTGCGGGCGCTTCTTGCCGATGCCCGAAGACGGGTGAATCCAGAAGCGTCGCTGCCGCGCCCCGAGGTAGTCGCCGTCTTCGGTCTTCTGGCCGATCTGGCTGAGCAGGCCGGACAACACGGCTTTATGCAGCTTCGGATAGTCGGCGGGCTCTTTGTTGAGGCTCAGTTGCATGTCGCGGCAGATCAGGCTCAACTGGCGATGGGAATCACGCCACTCGCGCAGGCGCAAGTAGTTGAGGAAGTTTTTGCGGCACCAGTTGCGCAACGGGCTGGCGGTCAGTTCCTGGCGCTGCTCCTCGAAACCGCGCCACAGGTTGACCAACCCGGCGAAGTCCGAATCCGGGTCTTTCCACTGTGCGTGGGCTTGGTCGGCCGCTTGTTGACGCTCTGGTGGGCGCTCGCGCGGGTCCTGGATCGACATGGCGCTGGCGACGATCAGCACTTCCTGCAAACTGCCGAGCTTGGCCGCTTCCAGCAACATGCGACCCATGCGCGGGTCCACCGGCAAGCGGGCGAGCTGGCGGCCCAGCGGTGTGAGCTGGCTGTTGCGGTCCACCGCCGAGAGTTCTTGCAGCAGGTTGAAACCGTCGCTGATGGCCTTGCCATCCGGCGGTTCGATAAACGGGAAATCGGTGATCTCGCCCAGGCGCAGGTGCAGCATCTGCAGGATCACGGCGGCCAGGTTGGTACGCAGGATCTCCGGGTCGGTGAATTCCGGGCGCGCGATAAAATCTTCTTCGCTGTACAAGCGCACGCAAATGCCCGGCTCAACCCGGCCGCAACGGCCTTTACGCTGGTTGGCGCTGGCCTGGGAAATCGCCTCGATAGGCAAACGCTGCACCTTGGCGCGGTAGCTGTAGCGGCTGATGCGCGCCGTGCCGCTGTCGATTACATAGCGAATGCCCGGCACGGTCAGCGAGGTTTCCGCGACGTTGGTCGCCAGTACCACGCGCCGGCCCGGGTGGGACTGGAAAATGCGCTGCTGCTCGGCCGGCGACAGCCGTGCGTACAACGGCAAAATCTCGGTGTGTTTGAGCTGGGCCTTGCGCAGCATATCGGCCGCGTCACGAATCTCGCGCTCGCCGGGCAGGAACACCAACACGTCGCCAGGACTGCGCCGTTCGCTGCGCTCATAGGCGGCGATTTCATCAAGGGTGGCAAGGATCGCCTGGTCGACGGTCAGGTCGTCCTCGACGCGGTTGCCCTCCTCGTCCTGTTCCAGGGTGAGTGGGCGATACCAGGTGTCCACCGGGAAGGTACGGCCCGACACCTCGACAATCGGCGCATCGTCGAAGTGCTTGGAAAAGCGCTCCAGGTCGATGGTGGCCGAGGTGATGATGACTTTCAGGTCGGGGCGACGCGGCAACAGGGTCTTGAGGTAGCCGAGCAGGAAGTCGATGTTCAGGCTGCGTTCGTGGGCTTCGTCGACGATGATCGTGTCGTAGCGTTCCAGGTAGCGGTCGTTCTGGGTTTCGGCCAGCAGGATGCCGTCGGTCATCAGCTTGATCAGGGTGTTGGCATCGCTCTGGTCTTCAAAGCGCACTTGATAGCCGACCAACGCGCCCAGCGGCGTGGCCAGTTCTTCAGCGACGCGGCTGGCGACACTGCGCGCGGCGATCCGACGCGGCTGGGTATGGCCGATCAGGCCGAACTGGCCGCGACCGATTTCCAGGCAGATTTTTGGCAACTGCGTGGTTTTACCCGAGCCGGTCTCACCAGCGATGATCAGCACCTGGTGTTTGTTCAGCGCGTCCTTGATCTCATCGCGCTTGGCGGCAATCGGCAGGCTGTCGTCATAGCGAATCACCGGCAGGCTGGCGCGCCGCGCCGTGACCTGGGCACAGGATGCCTGCATGCGCGCCACCCACTGCGCCAGCTTCTCCTCGTCGGGCTTCTTGCGCAGCTCAAGCAACTGGCGCCGCAAGCGGTGGCGGTCGGCGAGCATGGCGTGATCGAGGGTTTTGAGCAGTTGGTCGATGGTGGGTGCTTGGTCTGTCATCAGGTGCGTTTGGGTCGTCTATTTATGCAGGGGGCGAATTGTCGCAGAAAAGCAGCTGCTAGCGGCAAGCTTCAAGCAGCAAGTAAGGGCAGACCTACTTTCACTTGCCCCTTGCAGCTTGCAGCTTGCAGCTTATGGCTGCTCTTTCCTCTTATAAGGGAACACGTCGATCACCTTGCCGGCACGAATCGCGTCCTGCAGGCCCTTCCAGTAGTCAGCGTTGTACAACTCGCCATGCAGCTCATCGAACAACCGGCGTTGCCCGGCGTCGGCAAACAGGAACGGCGGGAACTCTTCGGGGAACACGTCCAACGGGCCTATGGAATACCAGGGCTCGGAGGCCATTTCATCCTCGGGGGTGCGCGGCGCGGGAATATGGCGGAAGTTGGCTTCGGTGAGAAAGCAGATTTCGTCGTAGTCGTAGAACACCACGCGGCCGTGGCGGGTGACGCCAAAGTTCTTCAGCAGCATGTCGCCGGGGAAGATATTCGCCGCCGCCAGTTGCTTGATCGCCAGGCCGTAGTCTTCCAACGCTTCGCGCACCTGGGCGGGGTTGGCGTTGTCGAGGTAGAGGTTTAGCGGGGTCATGCGTCGCTCGGTCCAGCAGTGGCGGATAAGCACGGTGTCGCCCTCTACCTCCACAGTACCGGCGGCGACTTCCAGCAACTCGGCCAGGCACTCGGGCTCGAACTTGCTCAAGGGGAAGCGGAAGTCGGCGAACTCCTGGGTATCGGCCATACGCCCTACCCGGTCGACGCTTTTCACCAGGCGGTACTTTTCGATCACCGTGGCGCGGTTGACGTTTTTTGACGGCGAGAAGCGGTCCTTGATGATCTTGAACACCGTATTGAAACCCGGCAGCGTGAACACGCTCATGACCATGCCACGCACACCGGGGGCCATGATGAACTGGTCATCAGTGGTGGCAAGGTGGTTGATCAGCGCGCGGTAGAACTCGGATTTGCCGTGCTTGTAGAAACCGATGGAGGTGTACAGCTCGGCAATGTGCTTGCCCGGCAGGATGCGCTTGAGAAAGCCGATGAATTCCGCGGGCACGGGCACGTCGACCATGAAATAGGAACGGGTGAACGAGAAGATGATCGACACGTCGGCTTCGTCGGTGATCAACGCATCGATCTGAATGCCACGCCCTTCGCGGTGCAGCAGCGGAATCACCAGCGGCCATTGTTCGTCGCGCGTGTAGATGCGCCCCACGAGGTAGGCGCCTTTGTTGCGGTACAGCACCGAGGAAAACAACTCGACCTTGAGGTCTGGGTCCTTGCACACCCAATCCGGCAGGTTTTCACGCAACTGGGCTTCGAGGCGGCGCAGGTCGGCGGGCAGGTCGGCGTAGGGCTCGCTGAAGCTGTAGTCAGAGAAAACCTGCGCGAGCATGTCCGCTATTTTACCGGCCGGCGTGTAGATACGGGTTTGCGCCGCCCGCGCCCGGCGCAGGCTAGGCCGGGTGGTGTGAATGAACATACAGCCGTCGCTGATCAGGTCATGGCTGAACAGGCCGCAGAAGATCGAGTTGTACCAGGTCTCGGACAGTTCATCGTCAAAACGCAGATCGATCAGGCCGATATAGGCGCTTTTTACCAGGGGCCACTGGCCGATGTCCTGCAACGCCGCAGGGTCAAAACTGGCGCGCAGGCGGGTCGTGACCTCAGCGACTTTCTCTTCATAGAGGTTGATGCGCGCGGCCGACGCGGCCTGCCCCTGCTGCCACTGGGCCTTCTCGAAACGCTCACGGGCGCCATCGGTGATCTGGCGGAAGTGCTCACGGTAATCGTCGAAACCGTCGAGGATCATCCGGGCGATAGCGAGGGCGGACTGCGACATGCGGGAAACCTCGAACGGGTATCTGGAAGCCCAGAGCTTAGCCAGTGAACCGAGGCAGGAGAAGAATGATTTTGCACGGCGGTGAACTGACTGCAATTAGCCATTGTGCCGACCTGCCCGCTGGGCAACACTTCTGCGCCCGATTGGCGTAGGAGTTTTCCGTGAGACCTGTTGACACCCTGTATCTGCTGGGGCTGGCTGCCATCTGGGGCGCGAGTTTCCTGTTTATGCGCATGATCGCGCCGGAAATCGGCACGGTGCCCACCGCGTTCTTCCGCGTGTCGATTGCCGCCGCGGGTTTATTGGTGATCCTGGCGATGATGCGCGTGAGCTGGGATTTCCAGGGCAAGTTCAAAACCGTTTTGCTGCTGGGGGTGATCAACTCCGGGATTCCGGCGACCATGTATTCAGTGGCGGCGCAGGTACTGCCGGCGGGTTATTCGGCGATTTTCAACGCCACCACACCGCTGATGGGCGTGCTGATTGGCGGATTGTTTTTCAGCGAACGCCTGACGCCGTCGAAAATCGCAGGTGTCGCCTTGGGGCTGTTTGGCGTTGCCGTGCTCACGCGTGCGGGGCCGGTGGCCTTTGATCTGGAATTATTGATGGGCGCATTGGCGTGCCTGCTGGCAACCACCTGCTATGGCTTTGCCGGTTTCCTGGCGCGGCGTTGGCTGGACCAGCGCGGCGGGTTGGACAGCCGTCTCTCGGCCTTGGGCAGCATGTTGGGGGCGACGTTGTTTCTGTTGCCGTTCTTTGCCTACAGCGCCATCAGCCATCCACCGGCGAGCTGGGGCGGCTGGCAGGTGTGGTCGTCGCTGCTGGGGCTAGGGCTGGTGTGTACGGCGTTTGCCTACATCCTGTACTTCCGCCTGTTGTCATCCATTGGCCCGGTCAAGTCGATGACTGTGACCTTCATGATTCCGCCGTTCGGCGTGTTGTGGGGGGCGTTGCTGTTGGATGAGCCGTTGTCCATGGCCCATCTGTATGGCGGAGTGTTGATTGCCGGGGCGCTGTGGTTGGTACTGCGCTGGTCCAAATAACTGCAGGAGCGAGCTTGCTCGCGAAAAACCCGAGAGCACCCTGTTCATTCAGGATGCCCTCGTTATCGTTGACGTTCTTCGCGAGCAAGCTCGCTCCTACAGTGAGTGGTTTTTAGTTTTTACGGAACACGAAGACCAACCCGACGATGATCAACGCCATTCCCAACACGCTCAACAGGGCCAGGCGGTTGCCGAAGATCAGGTAGTCCATCACCGCCGTCACCGCCGGCACCAAGTAGAACAAGCTGGTGACATTCACCAGGTTGCCCCGGGCGATCAGGCGGTACAGCAATAGCGTCGCCAGTACCGACACCACCAGCCCCATCCACAGTACCGGCAGGTAAAAACGCGCACTGTGTTCAAAGTGGAACGGCTGGAACGGCACGAACACCGCGCACAGCAGCAACCCGGCCAGGTATTGCAGTGGCAGCGTGCCCAAGGGATTGTCGGTGATGCGTTTTTGCATGATCGAGCCAAACGTCATGCTCGCCAGCGCCAGCAGCCCGAACAGCATCCCCGCCAGGGACATGCCCGCCAGCCCGATGCCCTGATACACCACCATGATCAAGCCCGCCAACCCCAACCCCAGGCCGAACAGCCGGCGCCAGGAGCGTTGGCGCTCCATCAGTACCACGGTAAGGATCGGCTGCACGCCCATGATGGTCGCCATCACGCCGGGGGTGACGTTGAGGTCCAGGGCCAGCAGATAGAAATCTGGTAGGCCCCCAGCAATACCAAGCCCGTCGCCGCCGCATACAGCAGGGGTTTGCCGGGACGAGGCAGCTTCAACTTGAGGATGGGTACCAACACCACCAACCCAATCAGGGCGATGGCAAACCGGATCAACAGAAATGCAAAGGGCGAAGCATGGGCCAGGCCCAACTTGGAGAAGATCGCCCCGCTGCTCCACAGCAAGACAAACACGCTCGTCGAGGCCGCCGCGGCCACGGATTGTTTCGAAAGCACAGACATGGTTACCACCTGTTATCAGGCTAAAAAGCCGACTCAGTAAAAAACTGAATTTCAGTAGGTTTTTTTCAGGCAGGCACGGGGCAACGGCGGATTGCTGATCAGCCCGAAATGCCAACACCCGGCGGTGATACGACTGCGTACACCGGCGTGCTACTGACAGGTGGGGGGTAATGACTGATCTGCGCAGGCTGCTTGCCCCGGCACGGCACGACCACGGCGTTGACCGCTGAATCGACTACCGCTATGCGCTGGGAAGCTGGCATGTGCTGATCTTTTTTGAAGGGATTAAGACGCGACGACTATAACCAGCCGCAAACATACTTTGCAATCCTTTCCCCCTTGCCTTGTACGTGGAGGCGTTTTCATGCCCTGGAACCTGGCCACTCGCTATAATGCTGCCCGGATTTTTCGAAGGATTTCACATGATTGCTTTGCCCTGGCTGTACCTCACCCTACTTTCCATTGGCTATGTCGTGGCCTTGATCTACGGCCAACTGGGCGTACTGGCGGCGGTCTCCATCGCACTGCTGCTGGTGGCCGGGTACGCCGTGCGCCAGCAACGCAACCCTTGGGCGCGCTACCTGGGTCACGGCTTGTTTATTGTCCTGGCCCTGGGCCTGGCGATGCACTGGCTGCCGGGTTTCTATAACGGCCGCGGTATTGCGCCCCAGCGTTTTACTCCGGACTCAGTGCCCTTCTCGATGTACCTGAACCAGGACAAACCCCTGATCGGCTTCTGGCTGTTGCTGGCCTGCCCATGGATTGTGGCGCGACGCTCATTGCGCCTGTCGATCTGCGTCACGGCCGTGGCCCTGACCCTGGCCGCCATCGCCGCCCTGGGTGGCGCAGCGCTGCTAGGGATGATCAGTTGGGCGCCGAAATGGCCGGACGAGGCGTGGCTGTGGGTGTTGAATAACCTGCTGCTGGTGACGTTGGTCGAAGAAGCGCTGTTTCGCGGGTATATCCAGGGCGGCCTGAGCCGACGCTTCAAACACCTGCCCTATGGCGAGAACCTCGCGCTGCTGTTGGCCTCGCTGTTATTCGGCCTGGTGCATTTTGCTGCGGGTTGGCAGTGGATGCTGCTGGCGAGTATTGCCGGCGTGGGTTACGGCCTGGCCTATCGCTTTGGCGGGCTCGGCGCGGCGATTGCCACGCACTTTGGCTTGAATCTGCTGCACTTCGGGTTGTTCACCTACCCGATGCTCGCAGGCTAAACCTTCCTTACTGTAGGAGCGAGCTTGCTCGCGAAGGACTTCAACGCTAACGCGGGCATCCTGAATGAACGCGTTGCCCTTGAGTGTTTCGCGAGCAAGCTCGCTCCTACAGGGGCAACACCGTTCGCAGGATTGTTGCAAAAATAAGTTAAATAAATGCCCCGCATGGCCGATACCCCCTGAAAGCCTTGCGGATTGAACAATCATGCGTAATAACCAACCCGTTACCCAGCGCGAACGTACCTTCCCCGCTCAGCAACGGTTGATCTCCACCACAGATGCCAAGGGTGTGATTACCTACTGCAACGACGCCTTTGTCGAAATCAGTGGGTTCACCCGCGAAGAACTGATCCGCGCCCCACATAACCTGGTGCGTCACCCGGATGTGCCGCCGGCCGTGTTCGCGCATATGTGGTCCACGCTCAAACAAGGCTTGCCATGGATGGGCATTGTCAAGAATCGCTGCAAGACCGGTGACCACTATTGGGTTAACGCCTATGTGACGCCGGTCTTCGACGGCAACCAGGTGATCGGCTACGAATCGGTGCGCATCAAGCCCACCGCCGAGCAGATCCGCCGGGCCGAAGCGCTCTATCAACGTATCAACCAGGGCAAGTCGGCCGTTCCCCAGCGGGACAAGTGGCTGCCGGTGCTGCAGGACTGGCTGCCGTTTATCCTGGTCAGCCAACTGAGCTTCATGATCGGCGCCACCCTCACCTCCCAATGGGGCTTTGCCCTGGCAGCGGCGCTGTCGGTGCCGTTGGGCCTGCTGGGCTTGAGCTGGCAACAGCGCGGTCTCAAGCGTTTGCTGCGCCTGGCCGAACAGACCACGTCCGACCCGTTGATCGCGCAGATGTACACCGACAGCCGTGGCGCACAAGCGCGTCTGGAAATGTCGATCCTCAGCCAGGAAGCGCGTCTGAAGACCTGTCTTCCCCGCCTGCAGGACACCGCCGAGCACCTCAACGAC
>NZ_WKCD01000117.1:0-15543 GCF_021606625.1 Pseudomonas sp. PA-4-8C | reverse complement strand
TTCTTCGCACAGTAGCAGCTCACGCAAAATCCCACCCTCCCCCGTCTCCCCCGCCGGCGCAAGAGGTGAATAAGAGCCGGCCCCCCGCGGTTCCCCCGCCGCATCCAGCGCCGGGTCCTGCGCCAACACCAGCCGCACCACCCCGTCATACCGCCCCTGCGGCTGATACACCGTGCGCAACGCCGCCGCGTAAGTACGCGCCGGCCCATTCATCGCCTCCACCGCCGCACGCGCTGGCAACAACCCCACACTCACCATCCCCCCATGCAACGCTTGCCGCTGCGCCACCTCATCGCGCCCGGCAAAGTCCACAGCATCAATCCCCAGCGACTTCCCAGCCGCCAACTGCATCGCCTCGATCAACCGCAACAACGCCGCCGTCGAGGTATAAGCCTTGCTCGCACGCCCCGGCGCCTCGCTGTCGATCACCGTCAAAGAGCCCACCTCACGCCCCATCGCCTGCAAGCGCAGCGCCATTTCCAGCGCCACCCAGCCGCCGAACGAATGCCCCACCAGATGCACCGGCCCCTCGGGGCATTCCTGTTCCAGCGCGGCCAGGTAACACTGGGCCGCCGCTTCCACCTGGCTATGGGGCACCGCTTCGCCATCCAGCCCGCGTGGCTGCAAGCCATACAGCGGCCAGTCGCGCCCCAAAGCTTCGCTCAAGCCGACAAAGCCGGTGACGCTGTCTCCCGCGCCCGGCACGCAGAACACCGGTGCATAGCCGGCGCGCCCGCTCTGGATGCGCAGCAAGGGTGAGTGCGCCGCGCAACTCACCGGGGTGCTCGCCGCCAGCGCTTGGCTCATGGCCTGGCCAAGGCTCTGGATATGCGGCGCCTGCATCATGCTCTGGTGATCCCCCGGCACCTGCACCTGGCGCAGTTGCCCAGGCGCCAGGGCGGTGTCCCACCCCAGCGCGGCACTGCGCCGCGACAGTTCGGTGGGCCGCTGCTCGGCGCTGAACAGGTGCACCGGGATCGGCAGCGGGAACAGGCTGTAGTGGGCCAGGGCATGCCCATGCCCGACTTCCCGTTGCAAAAAGCTCAACAGGTCGGCGTCCGTCGCCGCTGCCATTTGCGCGTATAGCAAACCTTGATCGCGACAGCGTTGCAGCAAAGCCGCAATGTCCAGCTGTCCAAGGCCTGCCTCCAGTTGGTCCAGGCTCGCCAGCTCATCCACACCTCCCTGTGCCTTCCAATAGGCCGTGCACTGCAACAACAAATGCCGCTTGAGGGCATCCGGCCCGCTCCAGCGCGCTTTGCCCTGGTCGGTCATGCGCGGCACGTAGCTGTCGATCAAGCCGAGAAACGCCACGGCCTCATCCTGCCCCAGCAACTGCATGGCAACTTCATAGGCCAGCACGCCACCAAAAGACCACCCCGCCAGCCGGTAAGGGCCGTGGGGCTGGATCTGGCGAATCAGCCCGACCATGCGCGCAGCCAGGCCTTCCATGCTGTCCAAGTGCGCCTCGCCCAGCGCCAGGCCCGGCAGGCCATAAATCGGGTAATCGCCCGGCAGGTGCTGGCCAAGCGCCGGGAAGTACACGTCCATGCCGCTGAACTCATGCACCAGAAATAACGGTGCCTGCGACCCACGGCTGCGCACCGTGATCACCGCCGTCTCAGGCAGCACGTCGTCACCGCGCAGGCGCAGCAGCGCCGCGACCGAGGCCACGCTGGCATGCTCGAACAGCTCGGCCAGCGACACCGGCAACCCGGCCTCTTCCAGCCGATTGACCAGGCGAATCGCCAACAACGAATGCCCGCCCAGTTCGAAGAAACTGTCATGGCGCCCCACCTGCTCAAGCTTCAGTACCTCGGCCCACAGCTGGGCCAAGGTCTGCTCCAGTGCATCAATTGGCGCTTCGAATGTGCCGCTGGCCGCAGCGTCCCACGTGGGCACCGGCAAGGCTTTGCGATCGACCTTGCCATTGGCCGTCAAGGGCAAATGCTCCAGTGCGACAAAGGCCGAGGGCACCATGTAGGCCGGCAAGTGCGCCTGCAGGTAAGCGCGCACCGACTCGATGCCGACCGGCTCGCCCGCCCAGGTGAAATAGGCCACCAGACGTTTGTCCCCCGGCACGTCTTCACGGGCCAGCACCACCCCTTCGCGAATGCCGGCGAATGTCGCCATGCGTGCTTCGATCTCACCCAGCTCAATGCGGAAGCCGCGGATCTTCACTTGGTCATCATTGCGCCCGATGCACTCCAGCAGGCCGTCCGCGCTCCAGCGCCCGAGGTCGCCGGTGCGGTACAGCAAGGCGCCTGGGTTGAACGGGTTCTGCACGAACTTTTCAGCCGTCAATTCAGGGCGGTTCAGGTAGCCCTGGGCGACACCGTCGCCGCCGATGCAGATTTCACCGGTCGCCCCCACAGGCAACAACTGCAACTGCGTATCCAGCACGTAGACCTGCGTGTTGGAAATGGGTCGTCCTACCGGCACGCTGTCGGCATCAGCGGTAAGCGCGTGCACCTCATAAGTGGTGGCGTAGGTGGTGGTTTCGGTCGGCCCGTAGCAATGCACCAGGCGCAGCCCCGGAGCCAATGCCAGCAGGTTGCGAAACGCCGCCGGGTCGGCACGTTCGCCGCCGCACAGCAAAATACGCAAGCCGGCCAGGGCCTGGGGAATCAGTTGCACATATTGGTTGAATAGCGCCGTGGTGACGAACAGCACCGTCACGCCCTGAAGTGCCGCGCCAAACGCCAGCGGGTCGAGCAAGGTGGCGTGGTCGATCACCTGCACCTGACCGCCGTTGAGCAACGCCCCCCACACATCCATGGTGCTGGCATCGAACGCCGGGTTCGAAGCGAAGGCCACGCGGTCATGGGGATTGAAATCGGCGTAGCCGTTGTTGAGCACCAGGCGCGTGATGCCACGGTGCGGCACCAATACGCCTTTAGGCATGCCGGTGGAGCCGGAGGTGTACATGATGTACGCCACGCTGTGCGAGGGCTGCGGCAGGCCCGGGTTGTGCTCGGGGTATGAGTCGAGGGCCAGGGTGTCCAGGTCCAGGCGTTGCACCGCGCTCTCCACGCTGCAGTCGCTGCCGGTCAACAGCCAGGCGGCGCCGCTGTCTTGCAGCATGAAGGCCTGGCGTTCGGCCGGCGCGTTGATGTCCAGCGGCACATAGGCGGCGGCGCATTTGAGAATCGCCAGTTGGCTGATCAACAACGCCATCGAGCGTGGCAGCAGGATCGCCACGTTATCGCCGGGGCACACACCCAAGCCGAGCAGGTGATGGGCCAGGCGGTTGGCGCGGCGGTTGAGTTCGCCATAGCTTATCCGTTGTTCGCCATGCAGCACCGCCACCGCATCGGGGCGCGCCTGGGCCTGGGCTTCGAACAGCTGTTGCACGCTGTGTTCACGGGGGAACGCGCGGGCCGTGACGTTGAAGCCCTCAAGCAGTTGCTGGCGTTCGGCCTGGGGCAGGATCGACAAGCCATTGAGCGCGATGTCGCTGCGCTCTTCCAACGCCTGCACCACCTGCGCCAAGGCGTTATGCAGGTAGTCGCCCAAGCGTCGGGCCCCCTGCCCCATGGCCGTGAGGCTGAAACCTTCACCCAGGTCATCCACGCTCACCGACACGCCGTAGTGGGTGTGCTCCTCGGTCTGGAGCACTTCGACCCCCTGCCACGCCTCGGCCACGCCCCCGGCCTGGGGCGCGCTGTGGCGGTAGTTGAACAGCACGCTGAACAACGGCGTAGCCATCGGTACGCCGCTGCAACGCTGGGCCAGCGCCAAAGGCGCGTGTTCATGGCTGAGCAGTTGGGTCAGGCGCCCATGGGTGGCACGCAGCGCGGTCAGTACCGAGTGTTCACCCAGGTCGACTCGCAACGGCAAGGTATTGATAAACACGCCCATGGCACGCTCGGCGCCTTCGCCACCTTGCAGGCGGCCGAGCATCACCGTGCCGAACACCACCTGTTCACGGGCGCAGACCGTGCCCAGCACATGGGCCCAGGCCAGGTGCATAAGGCTGGCGGCGCTGACGCCGGCTTGACGCGCCTGAGTGCGCAGGCGCCGACTCAACCCCAGGTCGAGACTCACCTTCACGCGCTCATCGGCGCCCAGGTGCGGTAGGTCGGTGGGTTCGTCGACCTCAGCGAGCATCTCGCGCAAAAACGTCTCGTGGTCCTCAGCGCCCAGACGAGTCTGGGCCACGTAGTTGCGGTACGGCACGGGCGCGGCCAAGGTGTCTTGGGTGCCCAACAGGAAGGCCTGCATTTCGTGTTGCAGGATGTCCAACGCGATGTGGTCCATCACCAGATGGTGGAACAGCAACGTCGCCACCACCCGTTGCGACTCCTCGGCATACACCAGGCGCATCAAGGGTGCCTTGGCGAGGTCCAGGCGTGGCGGCACCGGGCCGTTTTCAACCCGTAATGAGGCGGTGCGCCACACCACCTGCACCGGCTCCTCCAGCCCGTCCCAGTGGAAGGATGAACGCAGGATGTCATGGCGCTGGATCACCGCCTGCAAGGCGTGGGCGAAGGCGTCCAGGCGCAGGCGGCTGTCGAAGGCAAACTGCGCCTGCAGCACATAGGCGTCGTCTCCCTGCACGGCGCGATGCTGATACAGGATGCCGGCCTGCAAGGGTGCCAGCGGGTAGATGTCCTGCACATTGGCCGCGCCGCCGGGGATGCAGGCGACGATGCGCTCGATGGCAGCGGGGTCCAGGGTGATCAGCGTAAGCATGTCCGGCGTAATCCGGGTGCAATCGGCCGCGATACGATTGGCCGGCACCGCCACTTCACGCCCACCGCCCAAGGCCGCGGCCAGGGCGGACAAGGTCGGTTGGCCAAACAGTACTTTTACATCTGCCGACAAGCCCAGGCGGCGCATGCGCCCCATCAGGCAGACTGCCAGCAATGAGTGGCCACCCAATTCAAAGAAATTGTCATGCCGGCCCACGCGCTCCACGTTGAGCAATTCGGCCCACAGTGCGGCCAGGGTGATTTCCGTATCACCCACGGGCGCTTCATAGTCGCGCACACTCAACGCGTCCAGGCCCGGCGCCGGCAGCGCCTTGCGGTCGAGCTTGCCGTTGGGGCTCAGCGGCAGCACCTGAAGATGCACAAAGCTCGCCGGCAGCATGAATTCCGGCAGGTGTTGCAGCAGGTGGGCGCGCAGGCTTTCGACCTCGCTCGGCACGCCGGTGTAATAGGCGATCAGGCGCTGCTCGCGGGCAATCACGGCAGCTTCCTGCACCGCTGGATGCTCGGTCAGGCGCGCCTGGATTTCCCCCAGTTCGATGCGCAGGCCACGAATCTTCACCTGGTCATCATTGCGCCCCAGGTACTCGAGAGTGCCGTCGGGCAAGTAGCGGCCCACGTCACCGGTGCGGTACATGCGCCCCGGGGTGAACGGGTCGTCGAGGAAGCGTTCGGCGGTCAGCTCGGGGCGGTTGAGGTAACCCCGCGCCACCTGCACGCCTGCGATGAACAATTCACCGACCACCCCCAATGGCACCGGCTGCAACTGCCCGTCCAGTACATACAGGCGCGTGTTGGCAATCGGCTTGCCGATGGGCGTGTTATCCGGCACCAAGGCACCCGCGCAGTCCCATGCGGTGACATCCACCGCCGCTTCGGTGGGGCCATACAAGTTGTACAAGCCAACCTCCGGCAATTGCTGCTTGAAGCGCCGCACCAGGCTGCCCGGCAGGGCTTCGCCGCTGCACATCACCCGCACCAGCCCCGCCGCCTGGCTGACATCGCCGTGAGCCAGGAACACGTCGAGCATCGACGGCACAAAATGCAGCGTTGTGACCCGCTCGGCCTCGATCACCTGGCACAGGTAGTCAGGGTCTTTATGCCCACCAGGGCGTGCCATGACCAGACGTGCGCCGGTGAACAGCGGCCAGAAGAACTCCCACACCGACACGTCGAAGCTGAACGGGGTTTTCTGCAAGACCGTATCGCTGGCGGTCAGCCCGTATTCGTCCTGCATCCACAGCAGGCGGTTGACCACCCCAGGGTGTTCGTTGATCACGCCCTTGGGCTGGCCGGTGGAACCGGAGGTGTAGATCACATAGGCCGCCACGCTGGCCGCCTGCGGGTTATGGGTGGGCTGGTGCTGCCAGGTGGGTAAATCGAGGTTGACCACCGGGACCTCGCCCAGCAACCCAAGGGTGCTGGCCTGGGCCAGCACCACCGTCGGCGCGCTGTCGTGCAGCATGTAGGTGATGCGTTCCAGCGGGTAGGCCGGGTCCAGCGGCACATAGGCGGCGCCGGCTTTGAGGATCGCGTACAGGCCAATGACCATGTCCAGGCCACGCTCCACGCAGATCGCCACCCGCGCCTGGGGCTGCACACCCAGGGCTTGGAGGTGATGGGCCAATTGGTTGGCACGCGTGTTCAGTTCGGCATAGCTCAGTTGCTGCGCGCCCGCCTTCAGGGCAATGGCCTGGGGCGTGCGCAGCACCTGGGCTTCAAACAGGCCGTGCAGGGTCTGGTCGAGGTTGTAGCTAACGGCAGTGGCGTTGAAATCCACCAGCAGTTGCCGACGCTCGCGCGCATCCACCAGCGGCACGTGCGCCAGCACTGCCTGGTCGTTATCGACCATGGCCTGCAACACGCGGGTGAAGTAGCCGACGTAACGCTGCATCGTCGATTCGTCAAACAGGGCCACGGCATATTCCAGCGCACCGAGGATGCTGCCCTGCACTTCGCCCAGGTTCAACGACAGGTCGAACTTGGCGAAATGGCTGTGCTCGACAATGCTCTCCAGGGCCAGGTCGCCCAGGGCCAGGGTCGGCGCGCTGCTGTCCTGCCAGCTCAGCAGGGTCTGGAACAGTGGGCTGTGGGCCAGGCTGCGCGGCGGCCGGGTAATTTCCACCACCTGCTCGAAGGGCAAGTCCTGATGGGCCTGGGCTTGCAGGATCAGCGCCTTGACCCGCGCCAGCAATGCCTCGGTGCTCAGCTCGCCCGAGGTGTCGATACGCAGCGCCAGGGTGTTGACGAACAGGCCAATCAGCCCTTCGACTTCGGTGCGCATGCGGTTGGCCACCGGCGTGCCGATCACCAACTCGGGCTGCCCGGACAAGCGCGCCAACAGCGAAGCCCAAGCGCTCATCAAGGTCATGTACAAGGTGGTGCCATGGCGTTGGCTCAAGGCCTTGAGCCCGGCGGTGAGGCGCTCATCCAGGCGCACTTCGACACTGCTGCCAGCGTAGTCCTGCTGCGCCGGGCGCGGGCGGTCGGTGGGCAAGGTCAGCAACGCCGGCGCACCGGCCAACGCCTGTTGCCAGTAGCTGCTTTGGCGCTGCAGCACCTCGCCGCTCAGCCACAGGCGTTGCCACACGGCAAAGTCGGCGTACTGGATCGGCAAGGGCGGCAGCGGGTCGGCGTGGCCGTGGCTGAAAGCCTGGTACAGCGCCATCAGCTCGCGGGTCAGCACGCCCATGGACCAGCCGTCGGAGACGATATGGTGCAGGGTCAGCAACAGCACATGGTGATCATCGGCCATCACCACCAGGCGCCCGCGCAGCAACGGGCCGCGCTCAAGGTCGAACGGTGCCGAGGCTTCGCCGTGGATCAGCGCGTCCAGGGCCTGTTGCGGCTGCGGGTGGCGACGCAGGTCCTGCACTTGCAGCGCCAACACCTCTTCGGCCGGCACGACCAGCACCTGGGCCTGGTCACCCTGCTGGGCGAAGCGGCTGCGCAGGGTTTCATGCCGCGCCACAATGCGCGCCAGGGCCCGTTGCAGCGCCTGTACATGCAACTGCCCGCGCAACCGCAGGCCGATGGGAATGTTGTAGGCGGTGTTGGCCCCTTCCATCAACGCCAGGAACCACAGGCGTTGCTGGGCGAAGGACAGCGGCACGTCGTCATCACGGTTGGCCGGCAAGATATCCGGCAAGGTGCTGCGACCGGCCTGGGCCAGCACCTCGGCGACCGCCGCCAGTTCAGCGTTGGCAAACAGGTCGCCCAGCGCCAATTCGACGCCCAGCCGCTGGCGCACCTGAGACACCATGCGCATGGCCAGCAGCGAATGCCCGCCCAGCTCAAAGAAATGGTCGTAACGCCCCACGCGTGGCACCTGCAACACGTCGGCCCAGATCTGCGCCAGCACGGTTTCGATTTCGCCCTGGGGCACGGCGTACTCGCGGGTAAATACCGCGGCCATGTCCGGCGCCGGCAGGGCCTTGCGGTCGAGCTTGCCATTGGCCGTCAGTGGCAGTGCGTCGAGCTTCATGAACGCGACAGGCACCATGTAGTCGGGCAGATGCGCCACCAGGTGGGCGCGAATCTCGGCCAGCGTCAGCGGGTCCAGTTGTGGGTTTTCGGTGAAGTAGGCCACCAGCCGTTCCTCACGCACCACCGCCACTGCTTCCAGGATGCCGGGCAATTGGTTGAGCTGGGTTTCGATTTCGCCCAGTTCGATGCGCACGCCACGGATTTTCACTTGGTCATCGTTGCGCCCCAGGTAGTCGAGCGTGCCGTCCGGCAACCAGCGCACCAGGTCACCGGTGCGGTACATGCGCCCTGCATTGAACGGGTCGCGCACAAAACGCTCGGCGGTCAGTTCCGGGCGGTTGAGGTAACCGCGTGCCACGCCTTTGCCGCCCACGTACAACTCCCCCGCCACCCCCAGCGGCACCGGGCGCTGGTGTGGGTCGAGCACGTAGACCTTGGCATTGGCGATCGGCTTGCCGATATGCAACGGCTGGCCCGCCTCGACCTTGCCGGAAGTGGCCACCACCGTGGCTTCGGTGGGCCCGTAGTTGTTGATCAGCTCAAAGCGCTGCGCCCGCCCGAACTGGCGCAGGCGGTCGCCACCGACCAGCAAGGTGCGCAAGGTCGGGTGCTCGATGTTCTGGCTGAAGGCGTATTCCGCCACCGGCGTCGGCAGAAAGCTCACGTCCAATGGCTGCGCGCACCACCAGGCCAGCAGTGCGTCGATATCTTCGCCGCCCTCATGGGCCGGTGGCAGGTGCAAGGTGGCGCCCACACACAGCGCCGGCCACACTTCCCAGGCCATCGCGTCAAAGCCGAAACCGGCAACACTGGCGGTGTGCCGGCCGGCGCGCAGGTCGAAGGCGCTGCAATGCCAGTCCACCAGGTTGGCGACAGTGTGGTGTTCCACCATCACCCCTTTGGGCAAGCCGGTGGAGCCGGAGGTGTAGATCACATAGGCCAGGTTCGTCGGGCCGACGGCGATTGTGGGGTTGCTCGCCGAATGGTGCTGCCAGGTGAAGCGGTCGAGGTTGATCACCGGCACATCCAGCGCCGGCAAGCGCTCCAGCAACGCGTGTTGGGTGAGTACGGCTACCGGCGCACTGTCGCTGAGCAGATAGTGGAGACGCTCGGCCGGGTGGGACGGGTCCACCGGCACATAACCGGCACCGGCCTTGAGAATCGCCAGCAACCCGGCCAGGGTATCGAGGCCGCGCCGCGCCACAATCGCCACGCGGTCGTCGGGCTTGACCCCCAGTGCCAACAGATGATGGGCCAGCAGGTTGGCTTGCTGGTTCAGTTCGGCATAGGTCAGTTGCCGGCCCTGATGCACCGCGGCGATGGCGTGCGGCGTGAGCGCGGCCTGGGCTTCGACCCTGCCGTGCAGGGTGGTGCCTTGGGGGAAGACGGTCTGGGTGGTGTTGAACTGTTCCAGCAGCAAACGCTGTTCGGCAGCGGGCACCACCGACAGTTGGTCAAGCGCGGTATGGGGGGCCTGTTCCAGTGCGCTCACCAGGTTTTCCAGCGCGGTGTGCAGGTAGGCGCAGACGCGTTGAGGGTCGACCAGGGTGCTGGCCAGCAAACTCAGGCCGAAGCCCTCGCCCAGGTCGTCCACGCTCAGGGTCAGCGGGTAGTTGGTGAGTTCCTCGGCGCGCAGTGCGGTGATGCCGTGCCACGCCGACACGGCCTCGGCGCTGGCGGCGGACGCGCTGTGGCGATAGTTGAGCAGCGCGCTGAACAGCGGCGTCGGCGCGAGCACGCCACTGCAACGCTGGGCCAGGGCCAACGCCGCGTGTTCATGGCGCAGCAACGTGGTCAGCCGTGAGTGGGTGGCCTTGACGGCGGTGCGCACGTCCTGGGCGTCCACGTCCACGCGAAACGGCAAGGTATTGATGAAAATGCCCAGGGCGCGGTCGGTGGCATGGCTGCCCTGCATGCGCCCCATCAATACGGTGCCGAACACCACCTGGGCCTTGCCGGCCAACACCGCCAGCACTTGAGCCCAGCCCAGATGAAACAGGCTGGCAGCGCTCACGCCCTGTTGGCGCGCCTGTACGCGCAAACGCTGGGCCAATGCCGGCGTCAATGGCAGGCTGACTTCAGCGATACCGCGCGCATCGCCTTGCACATCCTGCAAACCGAACGGCAAGGTAGGCTCGCTGATATCGCCGAGCATCTGCCGGAAGAAACGTTCATGCTCTTGCTCACTGATCCCCAGCCGCGCCTGCGCCACATAGTTGCGAAACGGCACGGCCTGGCCCAGGGCCGCGCCTTGCCCCAACAGGCACGCCTGCATCTCGTGGCACACCACGTCCAGGGCGCTGTGGTCGAGCGCCATGTGATGGAACAACAGGGTGGCGACGATGCGCTGGTTGGCCGGGTCTTCAGCGCGCACCAGGCGCAGCAACGGCGCCTGGGTGACGTCGAGGCGATAGTGGCGGGCATCAAACAGGTCATGCAGTTGCGCGGCGATATCGCCGTCGGCCGGGTCCAGCATCAAGGCTTGCACCGGCAGGCGCGCCTGGCGCCACACCACTTGCGAGGGTTGCGCCAGGCCATCCCAGACCATCCCGGTACGCAAGATGTCGTGACGGTCCATCACCCGTTGCAGCGCCTGGGCAAAGGCATCGAAACGCGCAAGGCTGTCAAAGGCGAACTGCGACTGCATCACATAGGGGTCGCCCTGCTCGGCACTCACATGGTGGAACAGGATGCCTTCCTGCAACGGCGCCAGCGGGTAGATGTCCTGGATGTTCGCCACGCCGCCCTGCACCGTGGCGACAATGCGCTCAATCTCGTCCTGGCTCAGGGTCGACAGGGTCAGCATCGCGGGGGTGATGCGCTCGGCAGTGGCCGGGATGCCATTGGCCGGCACCTGTACCTCACCGGCTTTGGTCGCGGTGTATTCACCGGCCTTGATCAGTTCGATCAGCGCCGGCTTGTGTTCACGCAAGGCGGCCAATATCGCCGGGTCGCTCAAGGCGTGCTTGTTGCCGTTCACCGACAACTGCTCGCCCTTGAGCGCCAGTTGCACATCCTTGGTTTTCAGGGTTGCCAGCAGCTCGAGGATGTTCACAGGACGATCTCCATTCGTTCGGTCATTGCGGCGTAGCCGGCCAGGGTCGGTTGTTCGAACAACCCGCGCACATCGGCTTCCATGCCTTCCTGGCGCAGGCGCCCGATCAAGCTCACGGCCAGCAGCGAGTGCCCGCCCAGTTCAAAGAAGTTGTCGTGGCGCCCTACCCGCTCCACCTTGAGCAGCTCGGCCCAGAGCTGGGCCATGAGGACCTCGGTGTCGCCTTCAGGCGCCGCGTACTCACGTACCTGCAAGGCGTCCATACCCGGTGCGGGCAGGGCCTTGCGGTCGAGCTTGCCGTTGGGGCTCAGGGGCCAGGCGTCCAGGTGCATGAACAGCGCCGGCACCATAAAGTCCGGCAGGTGCTGCAACAGCTGGGCGCGCAGGCTGTCGATATCGGTGGGCACGCCGGTGTAATACGCGACCAGGCGCTGGTCCCGGGCGACGACCACGGCGTCCTTGACCGCCGGATGCTCGATCAGCCGCGCCTGGATTTCGCCCAGCTCGATGCGCAGGCCACGGATCTTGACCTGATCGTCGTTGCGACCCAGGTACTCAAGCGTGCCATCGGGCAGGTAGCGGCCCAGGTCACCGGTGCGGTACATGCGCCCCGGGGTGAACGGGTCGTCGAGGAAGCGTTCGGCGGTCAGCTCAGGGCGGTTGAGGTAACCCCGCGCCACTTGCACGCCCGCGATGAACAGCTCACCGGCCACGCCCAACGGCACCGGCTGTAACTGCCCATCGAGGACATACAGGCGGGTGTTGGCAATCGGCTTGCCGATCGGGGTGTTGTCCGGCACCTCAGGGCGGGCGCAGTTCCAGGCCGTCACGTCCACTGCCGCTTCGGTGGGCCCGTACAGGTTGTACAAGCCAATCCCCGGCAACTGCTGCTTGAAACGCCGCACCAGGCTGCCCGGCAGCGCTTCGCCGCTGCACATTACCCGCACCAATCCCACCGCTTGGCTGATATCGCCGTGGGCCAGGAACACATCGAGCATCGACGGCACAAAGTGCAGGGTCGTGATGTGCTCCGCGGCGATCACCTCGCACAGGTACGCCGGGTCTTTGTGCCCTTCAGGGCGCGCCATCACCAGGCGTGCGCCGGTGAACAGCGGCCAGAAGAACTCCCACACCGACACATCGAAGCTGAACGGGGTTTTCTGCAACACCGCATCGTGGGCCTTGAGGCCATAGGCGTCCTGCATCCACAACAGGCGGTTGACCACCCCGGCATGTTCGTTGATCACGCCCTTGGGTTGGCCGGTGGAACCGGAGGTGTAGATCACATAGGCCGCGTGCCGGGCAGTGAGGCCCGGTACTGGCGGGTTGGTGACGGGTTGGTGCTGCCAGGTGCTGTGGTCGAGGTCGATCACCACCGCGTCACCCAGCAAAGCGCGGGTGGCGCTTTGGGCCAGCACCACCACCGGCGCGCTGTCGTGCAGCATGTAGGCGATGCGCTCTGGCGGGTACGCCGGGTCCAGCGGCACATAGGCACCGCCGGCCTTGAGGATGGCGAACAGGCCGATGACCATGTCCAGGCCGCGCTCGACGCAGATGCCCACCCGTGCATCCGGGCGCACACCGCTGTCACGCAGGTGATGGGCCAGGCGGTTGGCGCGTTCATTGAGTTGCTGGTAGCTCAAGGTGTGCTCGCCGGCCTTCACCGCCACGGCCTGCGGGGTGCGCATAACCTGGGCTTCAAACAGCCCGTGCAGGGTCTGGTCGAGGTTGTAGTTCACCTCGGTGGCGTTGAACTGCACCAGCAGTTGTTGCCGCTCTTGCAGTCCCAGCACCGGCAGGCGGTTCAGCGCCTGGTGCGGCGCCTGCTCAAGAGCCTCGACCAGGCCGCTCAACGCGTTATGCATATAGCCGCACACCCGCTGCGCATCCACCTGGGCCAGGGCAGTGAACGCGTAGCCGTCGCCCAGGTCGTCCACGTTCAGGGTCAGGGGGTAATTGGTGCGCCCGTCATTGACCAAAGTCTGCATGCCTTCCCACGCCAATTGCGCATCCGCCGAGCGGGTGGCGGCGCCGCGATGGCGATAGTTGAGCATCGAGCTGAACAACGGCGCCGGGGCCGCTACACCACTGCAACGCTGGGCCAAGGCCAGGGAGGCGTGTTCATGGCCGAGCAATTCGGTGAGACGCGCATGGGTGGCCCGCACGGCGGCGCGGGCGCCCTGGTCGTCGATATCCAGGCGCAGCGGCAAGGTGTTGATAAACACGCCCAGGGCGCGGTCGGCGCCCTCGCCGCCTTGCAAACGGCCCACCAGCACCGTGCCGAACACCACCGTATGGCGCGCCGATACTGCGGCCAGCACCTGTGCCCAGGCCAGGTGGAACAGGCTGGCAGCGCTGACCCCCAGCAACCGCGCCTGGCTGCGCAGGCGGCGGTTGAGCGGGCTGTCCAGTTGCAGGGTATGTTCGTCGATGGCATTGCCGTCGCCGCGCACGTCCTGCCAGCCGAACGGCAGCGTTGGCTCATCGACATCGTCCAGCATCTGGCGGAAGAACTGCTCATGCTCCTGTTCGCTGACACCCAGGCGCGCCTGGGCCACATAGTTGCGATACGGCATTGGCGCGGCGGTGGGCGCGGCGTGGCCCAACAGGTGGCCCTGCATTTCGCGCAACACCACGTCGAAGGCGGTGTGGTCCAACACGATATGGTGATAGAGCAACACCGCCACCACGCGCTGGTTGACCGGGTCCTGGGCATACATCAGGCGGATCAACGGCGCCTGGCTGATTTCCAGGCGATAACGCCGCGCATCAAAGCGCTCGTGCAGGCCGGCGAGTACGTCGCCTTGCAGGTGCAGTTCCTGTACGCACAACTGCGCCTGGCGCCACACCACTTGCAGCGGTTGTGCCAGGCCCTCCCACACCACCCCGGTGCGCAGAATGTCGTGGCGGTCGATCACCTGTTGCAGGGCGCGCACAAAGGCGTGCAGGCGCTCGATGCTGTCAAACGCCAGATGCGATTGCAGCAGGTAAGGATCGCCCTGCGCCGCCGTGAGGTAGTGATAGAAAATCCCTTCCTGCAACGGCGCCAGCGGGTAAATGTCCTGCACGTTGGCAGCGCCTCCCGGCACCTGGGCCACCACCTGGTCGATGGCCGACTGGTCGAGGCTCACCAGGGCCAGCATGTCCGGGGTGATGCGTTGGCAATCGGCACTGATGCGATTGGCCGGCACCTGCACTTCGCGGCCACTGCCGACAGCGGCGGCCAGCGCGGCCAGGGTTGGCTGGCTGAACAGCACGCGCACATCAGCGCTGAGGCCGACCTGGCGCATGCGCTCAATCAGGCTGACGGCCAGCAATGAATGGCCGCCCAGTTCGAAGAAGTGGTCATGGCGACCCACCTGCTCCACCTGCAACACCTCGGCCCACAGCCGCGCCAGGGTGGTTTCGACGTCACCTTGGGGGGCTTGGTATTCACGACTGAGCAAGGCGCACTGGTCTGGCTGCGGCAGTGCCTTGCGATCCAGTTTGCCGTTGGCGGTCAGGGGCAGTTGGTCAAGCCGCATGTAGGCGACCGGCACCAGCGCCTCGGGAAGCTGGGCTTGCAGGTGCGCACGCAAGGTCTCGATCTGCAGCGGGCGCTGTTCGGTGAACCAGGCCAGCAGGCGGCCTTCGCGCACCAGCACCACGGCCTCGCGGATGCCGTCCAGTGCCGCCAGGCGGCTTTCGATTTCACCCAGTTCCACCCGCACGCCGCGCAGTTTTACCTGGTCGTCGTTACGGCCCAGGTATTCAAGGTTGCCATCGGGCAGCCAACGCACCAGGTCACCGGTGCGGTACATGCGCCCAGCGTTGAACGGGTCTTGCAGGAAGCGTTCGGCCGTCAGCTCGGCACGGTTGAGGTAACCCCGCGCCACGCCGCTGCCGCCCACATAAAGTTCACCGGCCACACCCACCGGTACCGGGCGCAGGTGCGCGTCCAGCACATAGCTGGTGGCATTGGCGACAGGCCGGCCGATATGCAACACCTGCCCGGCCCGCACGCGGCCGGAGGTGGCAACCACCGTGGCTTCGGTGGGGCCGTAGTTGTTGACCACCGCAAAGCGCCGCTCCTGGCTGAACTGACGCAAGCGATCACCGCCGATCAGCAGGATGCGCAACGTGGGGTGCTGCTGGGGCAGGCTGAAGGCGTATTCGGCCACCGGCGTCGGCAGGAAGCTCACGTCCAACGGCTGTGCCAGCCACCAGGCCAGCAGCTCATCGATGTTTTCGTTGCCAATCGCGGCGGGCGGCAGGTGCAGGGTCGCGCCGACACACAGGGCTGGCCAGACC
>NZ_WKCD01000116.1:0-15569 GCF_021606625.1 Pseudomonas sp. PA-4-8C | reverse complement strand
GGCTACAACCTAGAAAGTTGTGAAGGATCTATAAGCATCGCAGGCAAGCCACCACTGATGTGCAACCGAATTAAAACGGGATCAGCCGCCGATGATCTTCATGATCGTGGCACCGCCGGAAAACGCCACTTCCTGCTTGTCAGCCAAGGCTTTCATCAACAAGCCCTGCAACGCCGGCAATGCCTGGTGACGAGGTTGATCGAGCAAGTCACCGACATAATGGCGATTGCTGGACGACAGGCACCCATGCAGCCAACCGGTGGAGGACAATCGCAACCGCGAACAGGTGCGGCAGAAGGGTACGCTCTCGTTGGCGATCACGCCGAAGAAGCCCTTGCCCGGCACTTCATAACGTACCGCTGTCGCATCGACGGGCGCGTTGGCTTGCAGGTATTCATGTTGCTCGCCGATCAAGCTGAGCAGCTGTTGCAAGCTGACGAACTGTTGCAGGAATGCGTTGGAGTCTTTAGCCAGGTGGCCCATGCGCATCAGTTCGATAAAGCGCAGCTCGTAACCACGCTGCAGGCAGTAATCGAGCAGCGGCATCACCTGGTCCAGGTTCTGGCCGCGCAAAGGCACCATGTTGACCTTGATCTTGATCCCGGCAGCACTGGCCTGATCCATGCCATCGAGCACCGTGGCCAGGTCGCCGCCACGGGCGATGCTGCGGAAAGCGTCGGCATCCAGAGTGTCGAGGGAGACATTGATGCGCCGAATGCCGGCAGCCACCAGCAACGGCAGTTTGCGCGCCAGCAGTTGGCCGTTGGTGGTCAGGCTGATGTCGCTCAGGCCCATCTGCCCTACCGCGCCCATGAAGGCTTCCAGCTTGGGGCTGACCAGCGGCTCACCGCCAGTAATGCGCAAGCGCTCGATACCCGCCGCTTCGATCAGGTAAGCCACGCCCCGGGCCATGGCTTGGGCCGACAGTTCATCCTGGGCAGCCACCAGCCGCTTGCCGTCGGGCACGCAATAGGTACACGCATAGTTGCAGGCTGAAGTCAGGCTGATCCGCAAATTGCGAAAACGCCTGCCTTGACGATCAACGATCATGGATCACTCCGGCAGAGGATAATTCGGGCGCGCTAAAAGCTGACTCATAACTCAGCTTTTAGCAAGGTCCTTGCCTGAGTATATTCCTGGGTTACTGCGCCTGGCAGCAAATCATTGCGCCATCACTGTGGCGAATAACTTACGTGGCAGGGGTTTCGCCGCTCTTCTCGGCGCCCGGCAGTTCCGGGCTGTGCTTGCGCTTGTTGCCCATGCGCACGCCGATGTCCATCAGGAATTGGAAGAAACCTTCCTGATCTTCCAGCACATTGCTCCAGAATGGCGAGTGGTACAGCGCCACAGCGCCATGCACCAGGGCCCAGGCGGCGCAGTAGTGGAAATACGGAGGCACGTCTTCAAGCTTGCCTTCGCTGATACGGCCCTTGATCAGCAGGGTCAGTCGTTCGAAGTTCGAGGCGCGGATCTTGTGCAGTTCCTCGACCATCTCCGGCACTTGGTGACCTTTGACCACCTTCTCTTCCAGGCGGTCGAACAGGCGATAGCGCTGCGGGTCACGCATGCGGAACTCGAAGTAAGCGCGGGACAGGGCCTCCTTGTCTTTGTCGACATCGGCCGAGTGCAGCAACTCGTTCAAATCGCGCTCGTAGTCGAGCATCAGGCGCAGGTAGATTTCGGCCTTGGACTTGAAGTGTTTGTAGATCGTGCCTTTGCCGATACCCACGGCATCCGCAATCATCTCGACGGTGACGCTGTCTTCACCTTGTTCGAGGAACAGCTTGAGCGCGGTGTCGAGAATTTCCTGCTCACGGCGGCGAAACTCACGGACCTTACGGGGTTCTTTGTGCATGAGGAAGAGTCTGCAAAGGTCGGAAATAGGGAGGGTTGCGCAGCACCATGGATACGTGGCGATACGATTTACCCGATGCGAGGGATTATCCCGACTGAACGGTCGTTGGGCAATGTCTATGTGAACCCGCCAGGCACATAACTTTCAATGCGCCAACGATTTCGTGGTTATCAGTCAGAAATAATACGCAACATCTGAACCCGCCCATCAGCGCAATGAGAACTCAAGCGAAGGCGGCGTATTCCAAATCTGTTTAAAAAACGATCAATCACGACTGGACTGAATGGGATAGTGGTCAATACTTCAACTGTCGGCGCGACATCTCCCCCAAGTGACGCGTCGACCTGGGTACCGACGGACTGCGTGCCCTTGTTTTACTCCTAATGGTCTTAGCCCGGATTCACCCCCCAGAACCCGGGTTTTTTTTGCCTGCGATTCGGCCGCTTTAACCTGCTACGTGAGCCAGCGGGAACAGGCGCTTGAAGTTTTCAGTGGTCTGCTCGGCAAAGCGCTCGTAAGGCTCACCGCGCAGCATCGCCAGGTAATCAGCCACGTCACGTACATATTCGGGCAGGTTCGGTTTGCCGCGATGGGGGATGGGTGCCAGGTACGGCGAGTCGGTTTCCACCAACAGGCGGTCGGCAGGCACCTGGCGGGCCACATCGCGCAGCGCGTCGGCATTGCGGAAGGTGACGATGCCCGACAGGGAAATATAGAACCCCAGGTCCAGGGCCGCCTTGGCCATGTCCCAGTCTTCGGTAAAGCAATGAAGCACGCCAGCCTGCGGCAACGCGGCTTCACGCAGCAAGGCCAGGGTATCGGCACGGGCGCCTCGGGTATGGACAATCACCGGCTTGCGCGTCTGCTGGGCGGCTTGCAGGTGCAGGCGGAACGAGGCCTGTTGCAACTCGGCAGCTTCAGGCTCGTAGTGGTAGTCCAGGCCGGTTTCGCCAATAGCCACGACCCGCGGGTGGTTGAGTTCACCCAGTAACCAATCGAGCGCCGGGGCTTCGCCAGGCTTGAGGTCAAGCGGGTGAATGCCCACCGAGCAATCGACGTCGGCGTAGCGATCAGCCAGGGCTTTGACGTCGGCGGCGTTGTCGGCGCTGACGCCAATGCACAGGAAGTGCCCTACCCCACGCTGGCGGGCAGCTTCAAGGGCGGCGTCGAGGGAGCCGCCGTGCTGGGCAAGGTCGAGGCGATCAAGGTGGCAATGGGAATCTACGAGCATAGGAATCAGGGCTTAAGTCACAAAAGAGGTAGGGCCAACGATACACCCGTCGGCCACGGAATTTAACGGCGCCCGAGCAGGCCTACCCACTGCACCAGCAATGCCTCGAGCAACAGCACGCGGTTGAGGTTGGCCTTGCCGAGGACTTTCTGACGCTGGGCGAGGATCCAGTCCTGGATGTTGAGCACTTTGTCCTGGGCACTTTTTTGCGCCAGGTATTGCACGACCTTGCGCATATCCGCCAGGCCCAGGCCGCTCTCATCCTGGGTAAGCTGATAGCGCAGGATCAGGCTGGACCAGTCACAGAACCAGTCGAACAGCAGCAACAGCGGAATGTCCTTCCAGGCGCTTTCGGCCAGTTGCGTGGCGGACAGTTCCTGCTTGAGCAGTTTCTTCACGCCATCCACGACCAGTGCACGCTGTGCGCGCACGCCCTGGGCCTGCAGCTTCACTGCCGCCAAAGGTGAACCGGCCGCCAGGGTCAGCAACTCGCCGCGTTCTTCCGCGCTGCATTCCGGCAAGGCCTGCGCCAGCCATTGCAGGCTCATGGCTTCGCTGGGCAACGGGCAAGCCTGCTGCACGCAACGGCTGCGAATGGTCGGCAACAAGCGGCTGGACTGGTGGCTCACCAGCAACAGCACGGTATCGCCGGACGGTTCTTCAAGACTTTTGAGCAAGGCGTTAGCCGCGTTGATATTCATCGCCTCGACCGGCTCGATCAGTACCACTTTGCGCCCGCCCATCTGCGCGGTCTGCACCACGAAGCTGACCAGGTCGCGCACCTGGTCGACCTTGATGGCCTTATCCGCTTCCTCGGGTTCCAGCACATAGTTGTCCGGGTGACTGCCGGCCTTGAGCAACAGGCAGGACTTGCACTCGCCACACGCCTCCAGGTTGACTGGGCGTTGGCACAACAGGCGGCCCATCAGGCGTTCGGCGAGGTGGCGTTTACCGATGCCCACCGGCCCATGCAGCAGATAGGCGTGGGCGTGCTGGGCGCGCCCTGCCAGTTGCTGCCAGAGTCCGTCCTGCCACGGGTAGGACTCAGCCACGGTTACGCTCCAACAGGGTGGGCAACAGCGCGTCGATCGCCTGTTGCACCTGGCTCAGCGGCTGGGCGGCGTCCAACAGGTAATAACGTGCGGGCTCAGCCTGGGCGCGCTGCAGAAAAGCACTGCGCACCGCATCAAAAAAGGCCAGGCCTTCCAACTCGAAACGGTCCAGGCGGCCCCGCGCACTGGCGCGGGCCATGCCCACTTCCACCGGCAGGTCGAACAACAGGGTCAGGTCGGGGCGCAGATCGCCTTGCACGAAGGTTTCCAGGGTGGCGATGCGCTCCATGGACAAGCCCCGCCCCCCGCCTTGGTAGGCGTAGGTGGAATCCGTGAAACGATCGCAGATCACCACGGCACCCCGCGCCAGGGCTGGGCGAATCACTTCGGCCAAGTGCTGGGCCCGGGCGGCAAACACCAGGAGCAACTCGGTGTCCGCGTTCATCGGCTCGTCACCCGGGGCCAGCAGGACTTCACGGATGCGCTCAGCCAAAGGCGTACCGCCCGGCTCACGGGTCAGCACCACCTCGATGCCCTGCGCACGCAGGCGCTCGGCCAGGTAGTCACGGTTAGTGCTTTTGCCGGCGCCTTCCGGGCCTTCCAGGGTAATAAACAAGCCAGTCACAGGCAGTCCTTAGTCAGAGTCATTGCGAGCTTTGCGGCGCGGTAGTGTCCGGCGCGGGCTCGATCGGTGCGTCGGGGGTGGGTGCATTGCTGGAAGGTGCCGAATCTTCCAGCGGTTTCACCACCGGGGCCGGGCTGGAACGGTAATCGGCACGGCGCTTGAGCTGGAACTCACGCACGGCGGCATTATGCGCATCCAGGTTATCCGAGAAAATATGGCTGCCATCGCCACGGGCGACGAAATACAGGCTGCTGCCCGGCACCGGGTTCAACGCGGCATGGATCGCCTCGCGGCCGACCATCGCGATGGGCGTAGGCGGTAGGCCGGCGACCATGTAGGTGTTGTAGGGGTTGGCTTCCTTGAGGTGGGCCCGGGTCAATTTACCGTTGTAGCGCTCACCCAGGCCGTAGATCACGGTGGGGTCGGTCTGCAGCAGCATACCGATCTTCAGGCGACGCACAAACACACCGGCAATCTGCCCGCGCTCCTGGGGCACACCGGTCTCCTTTTCCACCAGCGACGCCATGATCAGCGCTTGGTAAGGGTCGGTGTAGGGCGCGTCGGCAGCCCGCTTGCTCCACTCCTGGGCGAGTACATCGTCCAGGCGGTTGTAGGCTTTTTTCAGGAATTCGACATCGGTCATGCCGCGAACAAAACGGTAGGTGTCGGGGAAGAACCGCCCCTCAGGAAACACACCTGGGTGGCCGAGCTTATCCATCACTTCGCTGTCCGTCAGGCCCGCCAGGGTCTGCACGATCTTTTCATGCTTGGCCAGGGCGGTGCGCACCTGACGGAAATTCCAGCCCTCCACCAAGGTCAGGCTGTACTGCACCACTTCGCCGCGCTGCCACAGGCCGATCAAACCCTCAGCGGTAAGGCCCGGACTCATGCGGTACTCACCGCTGTGCAGCGGCTGGCCTTCGAGGTTGAAGCGCCAGTACAGGCGCAGCCAAAAGGCATCGTCGAGCACGCCGTCGGCTTCCAGACGATTGAAGGTGCCCGTCGGCGTAGCGCCAGCGGGTACGTCGAGTAACTGCTCCTGAGGCAGCTTCAGGGGCTGCTTGAGGGCAGAGTCGAGTTTCCAGGCCGAAAAGCCCACGAGCAACGCCGCCGAGACCAGGCTGATCTGCAGCAGTAACACCAGTTTTCGTATCAACTCAAATATCCAATAACGCGCGAACAATGCCCTGCAGTTTACGGGTGAGCGGCCCAACCGGCCAGCTCATCGCAGCGCAGCCACGCACCGGCCAAATGCCATATACGCTGTTGCAGACGAAGACTTCATCGGCCTGTTGCAATTGCTCAATACTGATGTCGGCCACGGCCACCGGGACGCCCAGCGCTTGTGCCTGGGCCAGCACTTCGGCGCGCATTACGCCGGCAACGCCACAACGGCTCAGATCAGCGGTTAGTAACAAGCCGTTGCGCACCAGGAAAAGGTTGCTGAATATGCCTTCGATCACCCGACCAGACATGTCCAGCATCAGGCCTTCGGCATGTTCGGTATCTTGCCATTCGGCACGCGCGATCACCTGCTCCAAACGATTGAGGTGCTTGATACCGGCCAGCAGCGGCTGCTGCGCCAAACGCGTGGCACACGCAAACAGGCGCACGCCTTCGACTTCATGAGTGGGTGGGTAAACAGCGGGCGCACTGCCCTGCAAGATGCGGCGCACCGGCGCGCCAGGGTTGATGCCATAACCGCGCAAGCTGTCGCCACGGGTAAGGATCAATTTGAGAATCCCGTCGCCAAGGGCAGTGGCGAAGGTCAGCACTTCGTGGCGAATCAACCCGTGATCCACCACCAATGCCAAACGCCTGCAACCCTCTTCCAGGCGTTGCAGGTGACGGTCGAGCAGCAACGGCTGCCCGGCCTTGACGGCGATGGTCTCGAAGACCCCATCGCCATACGCCAGGCCGCGATCTTTCAGGGGCACGTTGTCCGCTGGCTGACCGTCGACCCAGCTGTGCATCATTCGGCGAACCGGCGAAACACCAGGGAACCGTTGGTGCCACCGAAACCGAACGAGTTGGAAATCGCCACGTCGATCGGCATGGGTTGCGCTTCGTGGGGCACGAAGTTCAGGTCGCAGCCTTCGTCAGGCTCGTCAAGGTTGATGGTCGGCGGAGCGACCTGATCCCTGATTGCCATCACACTGAAGATCGCCTCGACCGCGCCCGCCGCACCCAACAGGTGGCCGGTCATGGACTTGGTGGAGCTGACTGCCAGCTTGTAGGCATGCTCACCGAACACCGACTTGATGGCCTCGGCTTCCGCCAGGTCGCCAGTCGGGGTCGAAGTGCCATGGGCGTTGATGTACTGCACCTGGTCGGGGTTGACCTTCGCATCGCGCAGGGCATTGGTGATGCAACGCGCAGCACCCGCTCCGTCGGACGGCGGTGAGGTCATGTGGTAGGCGTCACCGCTCATGCCAAAACCGATCAGTTCGGCGTAGATGGTGGCGCCACGCGCCTTGGCGTGCTCCAACTCTTCAAGCACCAGCGCACCGGCACCGTCGGACAGCACGAAGCCGTCACGGCCTTTGTCCCACGGACGGCTGGCACGGGTCGGCTCGTCATTGCGGGTCGACAGCGCACGGGACGCGCCGAAGCCGCCCATGCCCAGGCCGCACGCGGCCATTTCGGCGCCACCGGCGATCATCACGTCAGCTTCGTCGTACGCGATGTTGCGTGCCGCCATGCCAATGCAGTGGGTGCCGGTGGTGCACGCCGTGGCGATTGCGTAGTTAGGTCCCTGTGCCCCCAGGTGGATGGACAGGAAGCCGGAAATCATATTGATGATCGAGCCCGGTACGAAGAACGGTGAAATTCGACGTGGGCCAGTCTCATGCAGCGTACGGCTGGTTTCTTCGATATTGGTCAGACCGCCAATACCCGAACCCATGGCCACGCCGATGCGGTCACGGTTGGCGTCGGTGACTTCCAGGCCAGCGTTACGCACCGCCTGAAAACCGGCAGCCAGGCCGTACTGAATGAACAGGTCGAGCTTGCGGGACTCTTTGATCGAGAGATATTCCTCGACATTGAAGCCCTTTACCGAGCCGCCAAAACGGGTGGAATAGGCAGAAAGGTCCGTGTGTTCGATCAGACCAATACCACTGCGGCCAGCCAGAATGCCCTCCCAACTGCTCGGCACATCCGTACCCAGTGGCGACAACATACCCATACCGGTGACTACGACGCGTCTACGCGACACAGCACTCTCCTTTTTCTAATGACGACACTTTTCATCGCCGCTAAAGAAAAAACCGCACGCCGTTACAGCAGTGCGGTTTTTCCCTGACAGCAAGCGACGACTACAAACTATTACGCCTGGTGGCTAGTAACGTAGTCGATGGCAGCTTGAACAGTAGTGATTTTTTCAGCTTCTTCGTCCGGGATTTCGGTCTCGAATTCCTCTTCCAGAGCCATCACCAGCTCAACGGTGTCAAGGGAATCGGCACCCAGGTCTTCTACGAAGGAAGCAGTGTTGACCACTTCTTCTTCCTTAACGCCCAGTTGCTCGGCGACGATTTTCTTGACGCGCTCTTCGATGGTGCTCATACCTTGTTTAACTCCTAATGGACAAATTCAGGCAGCTGGCCAGTGGGTAAGTGTATAGAAAGCCATTTCAGCTTTTCAACTGAAAGCTTCACCCTGTACCCGGTCGGCCACCTGCCTATAAATTAAGTTGCAGCTTTATAACGGATTTTAGACAGCTCGTATGACATTTTTTTGAAGCGATCCGTCACAATTTAACTCATGTACATCCCGCCGTTAACCGGGATTGTAGCCCCAGTCACGTATGCCGCACCGTCAGATGCCAGGAAAGTGACCACATTCGCGATCTCTTGGGCCTGGCCCAGACGGCCCAGCGGAATCTGCGTCAGCAAGGCTTCGCGCTGTGCTTCCGGCAGTTCGCGGGTCATATCGGTGTCGATGAACCCAGGGGCCACCGAGTTGACCGTAATCGACCGCGAGCCGACTTCACGCGCCAGTGCGCGGCTGAAACCTTCCAGGCCGGCCTTGGCAGAGGCATAGTTTACTTGGCCTGCGTTGCCCATGGCACCCACTACGGAGCCAATATTGATAATTCGACCCCAACGCGCCTTGGTCATGCCGCGCAAAACGCCCTTGGACAGGCGAAACAGACTGTTCAGGTTGGTATCGACCACGTCGTACCACTCGTCGTCTTTCATGCGCATCATCAGGTTGTCACGGGTGATCCCGGCGTTATTCACCAGGATAGCCGGCGCACCGAACTGAGCAGTGATCTGGGCCAGTACGGCAGCCACGGACTCATCGTTGGTCACATTCAGTTCAAGACCGGTGCCTTGCACGCCGTTTTCCTTCAAGGTCGCGGCGATACGTTCGGCGCCCGAGGCGGAGGTGGCGGTGCCGATCACAACGGCGCCCTGACGGCCCAGCTCCAGGGCGATGGCCTGGCCAATGCCACGGCTTGCGCCGGTAACCAGTGCAACTTTACCTTGCAGACTCATGCAGGCTTCTCCTAAGTACGGGATTCAGGCCAGTGCCGCGCGAGCGGCAGCGAAGGCTTCAGGGGTATTGAGGTTGGCGGTCGACACACCGTCGGCGCAGCGCTTGTTCAAGCCGGCCAGGACTTTGCCCGGGCCGCACTCGACCAGTTCGGTGGCACCGTTGGCGGCCAGGGTCTGGACCGATTCAACCCAGCGCACCGGCTTGTACAGTTGCTCCAGCAGGTCGCGCTTGAGGGTGTCGAGGTCGCCGGCCACGGCCGCGCTGACGTTCTGCACCAGCGGGATCTGCGGCGCCTGCCAGTTGATGGCCGCGATAGACTCGGCAAAACGCTCGGCAGCCGGGCGCATCAGTTCGCAGTGGGACGGTACGCTCACCGGCAATGGCAACGCTCGCTTGGCGCCACGGGCCTTGCAACCTTCGATGGCACGCTCGACAGCTGCCTTGGCGCCGGCGATCACCACCTGACCTGGGGAGTTGAAGTTCACCGCGCTGACCACTTCGCCTTGCGCCGCTTCAGCGCAGGCCTCGATCACCACCGCGTCGTCCAGGCCCAGAATAGCGGCCATGCCGCCCTGCCCGGCCGGAACGGCTTCTTGCATCAGTTGACCACGACGCTCGACCAGCTTGACCGCTTCAGCCAAGGTCAGGCTGCCCGCAGCCACCAGGGCGCTGTACTCGCCCAGGCTGTGACCCGCGACGAATGCAGGGCGGGCGCCGCCTTCTGCCAGCCACAAGCGCCACAGGGCGATCGAGGCGGCCAGGATGGCCGGCTGGGTTTTATCGGTTTGGTTGAGCAGCGCTTCCGGCCCTTGCTGGGTCAGTGCCCACAGGTCGTAACCCAGGGCGTCGGAAGCTTCCTTGAAGGTGTCCAGGATCAGCGGAAATTGCGCGCCCAGCTCGGCCAACATGCCGAGGGACTGCGAACCCTGCCCTGGAAAGACGAATGCGAGGGATGTAGACATGTAACAAGCCCCTAATGATCTGGTCGTCAAAAATGCTCGCGCCTACGGTGGGAGCGAACGAAACTGACAGATTGGATGGTCAATTGAACTGGCCGGTCACATTTAAGCACTCCCGGGCCAATTCGCCTAAGGCAACAGATCCTCAAGACGGCCGTGCAAGCGTTGCGGCAGGTTCTCTTGAATCTCGATCAGGGCCCGCGCAATTGCACTTTGAAAGCCCAGCACACCGGCCGAACCGTGGCTTTTCACCACAATACCCTGCAAGCCAAGAAAGCTTGCACCGTTGTGCCGTGCCGGCGCCAAGTCGGCCTGCAGGCGTCGCATCAGGGGCAGCGCGAGGGCACCCACCATACGTGACGCCAGGTTGTGCTTGAATAAAGCTTCAATACGCGTGGCAATCATAGTTGCCAGGCCTTCGCTGGACTTGAGCAGGATATTACCGACAAAGCCGTCGCACACCACCACGTCAGCTTCGCCGCGGTACAAACCATCACCCTCGACAAAGCCGATGTAGTTCAAACCCCGCGCGCCTTGCAACAAGGTGGCGGCAAGCTTGACCTGCTGGTTGCCCTTGATGTCCTCGGTACCGATATTCAGCAGGGCCACCCTGGGTCGGGCTACGCCGAGCGCCTCGGCGGCCACCGAACCCATTATGGCGAACTGCAACAGGTGCTCGGCGCTGCAATCGACATTGGCGCCCAGATCCAGCAGTTGGCAATAGCCCTTCTGCGTCGGGATCGCCGCCACCATGGCCGGCCGATCAATACCCGGCAAGGTTTTGAGCACATGCCGCGACAAGGCCATCAACGCGCCCGTGTTGCCGGCACTGACGCAGGCTTGCACCTTGCCATCACGCAACAACTCAAGGGCCACCCGCATTGAAGAATCGGGTTTGCCACGCAGGGCAACCGCCGGCTTTTCATCCATGCCAATGGTTTCGCTGGCTGGCGTAATCGTCAGGCGCGCGCGATCCACCGCCGGATGGCTGGCAATCAGTTCTTCAAGTAGGGAGGGTTGACCGACGAGGGTCAGGTGCAGCGAGGGCGTGGCAGACAGGCTGGCAATGCAGGCCTGAACAATGCTGCGGGGACCGAAGTCCCCGCCCATTGCGTCAATCGCGATGACTTGAGCAGACAAGTGATTACTCGTCAGCGCCCTTGTCGATCACTTTACGGCCACGGTATACGCCTTCTGGCGATACGTGGTGACGCAGGTGAACTTCACCAGTGGTCTTTTCCACAGACAGGGTGCTAGCCTCGAGAGCGTCGTGCGAACGGCGCATGTCACGGGCGGAGCGGGATTTTTTGTTCTGCTGAACAGCCATAATTGATTAACTCCTAAACGTTTGGGTCACGCTTTAACTGCGCCAATACACTGAACGGGTTGGACCGCGTTACCTCGTCCTCGCTCGGCTCGGCCTCGTCATCGAGACCCTCCGGCTGCTGGCATTCTTCCGGATGATGAGCAGGCACAATGGGCAAGGCGAGCAAAAGCTCCTCCTCGATCAGTGCATGCAGATCCAATGGATCTTCGCCCAGTTCCAGCACGTCATAACCTTTCGGCAACGACTGGGTATTCGCACCCTCTTTCACCACAGCATAACTGCATTCGCTGTGGATCGGCAGGGTGACCAGCTCAAGACAACGCTGGCAAACCATTTTGACTTCGGTGTCGATAACGCTGTGGATTACCACAGATTTACGTTCATCTCGTTCAAAAACGAATTTCGCCTGCACCGTACCGACAGTGTCGGAAAGCGGGTCGCAGAGTCTCTCCAAATCGGCCAGCAGCACTTCACCTTGAAGGGTGGTGCCACGATCAGCCAATTTGCGCGGGTCAACGTGAGGTGGAATCGGGTCATTCAACATAGGCGCAGCATTATAGGGATGCACCCGGCCATGTCAAAGGAAATTCAGCCCTGTGCGTCAGCCGGTCACGTCGCTAGAATCGGCGACTGCCTTGAGGAGACGTATATGCTGCCTTTATTACTCGCGTCCAGCTCGGTCTATCGCCGGGAATTACTGAGCCGCCTGCACCTGCCATTCACCTGCAGCTCGCCGGATATCGACGAAAGCCACCGCCCGGATGAGTCCGCCATCGAACTGGTCAAGCGCCTGGCCGAGCAAAAAGCCCGTGCCCTCGCCGCCAGCCATCCGGGCCATTTAATCATTGGCTCGGATCAGGTCGCTGCACTGCAAGGCCGAATCATCGGCAAGCCCCACACCTTCGAAAACGCCCGCGAGCAACTGCTGGCCGCCAGCGGCAAGCGCGTGAGCTTCCTTACTGGCCTGGCACTGCTCAACAGCGAGACTGGGCACTGCCAGGTGGACTGCGTGCCGTTCACAGTACACATGCGCGAACTGGATGCAGAACGTATTGAGCGCTACCTGCGGATCGAGCAGCCTTATGACTGTGCGGGCAGCTTCAAGGCAGAGGGACTGGGTGTGAGCTTATTCCAGAGCACGGACGGGCCGGATGCGACCAGCCTTATAGGACTGCCACTGATTCGGCTGGTGGACATGCTGCTGACCGAAGGCGTGAAAATCCCTTAAGAACACTGCAAAACCAAATGTGGGAGCGGGCTTGCTCGCGAAAGCGGAGTGTCAGCCAATACAAGTGCGACTGATCCAGCGCCTTCGCGAGCAAGCCCGCTCCCACATTTTGAGCTATGTCAGCCTTCAGGTTTCAGCGCAGGGACGGCCCCTGGAAGCCCATATACAGAGCTAGCTTCTCCGCCACACTGGCACCGAGCTTCTTGGAGAAGCGATCAAACGGCGATTCCTCAACCGTAAAATCCACCAACTCCTTCTCACCCACCACATCCCGCGCCACCGAACTGGCACTGCCCAGGCCATCGATCAGGCCCAGCGGCAACGCCTGTTCACCCGACCAGACCAGGCCGGAGAACAGCTCTGGATGGTCTTTATCCTTCAGACGATCCCCACGGCCCTGCTTGACGCTGGCGATGAACTGACGATGAGTAGTGTCGAGAACGCCCTGCCAGAACGCGGTTTCATCCGCCTTCTGCGGCTGGAAAGGATCGAGGAACGACTTGTGCTCACCCGAGGTGTAGGTGCGACGCTCTATCCCCAGCTTCTCCATAGCACCGACAAAACCGTAACCGGCCGCGGTCACACCAATAGAACCCACCAGGCTGGCCTTGTCGGCATAGATCTGGTCTGCGGCACTGGCAATGTAATAGGCGCCCGAGGCACCCAGGTCGGAGATCACGGCATAGAGCTTGGTATCCGGATGCAAGGCGCGCAGACGACGAATCTCGTCATACACATAGCCCGACTGCACCGGGCTGCCGCCTGGGCTGTTGATACGCAGGACCACGCCTTTGACCTTGGGGTCCTCAAAGGCCGCGCGCAGGCTGGTGACGATATTGTCGGCACTGGCGGGCTCCTTGTCGGCAATCACGCCGCGCACCTCGATCAAGGCGGTGTAATGACTGCCGCGGGTGGCGCTCTTTTCCATGTCCATCAGCGGGCTGAACAGCGCCAGCATCCCAAGCAGGTACACAAAGGTCAGCAGCTTGAAGAAAATCCCCCAGCGCCGCGAACGCCGCTGTTCCTGGACGCTGGCCAGGAGGGTCTTTTCCAGCAGCTTCCAGCTTTTATCATCACTGCTCTCGGCCTTTTCAGGCGCTTTCCACTCGTCACTCATGCCATCAACCCCAGCAAAGACTTATCGGGCCCGGCTGAGCCAGGCCTGCAGTTCGGAAAAATGATCAATCGTCAGTTTCGGTTCGTATTGCTGCAATGCCTCGGCAGACTGGGCGCCGTAGCTGACGGCGACGCTGTCCATGCCCGCATTGCGCGCCATCATCAGGTCGAAAGACGCATCGCCCACCATCAATGCCTCACGTGGCTTTACGCCACAGTGTGCAAGGATCTGCTCCAGCATCAACGGGTGGGGCTTGCTGGCGGTTTCATCCGCAGCGCGGGTGATATCAAAGTAATCTTCCCAGCCGTGGGCCTTGAGCACACGGTCCAGGCCGCGACGAGCCTTGCCGGTGGCGACAGCCAGGTGATACCCCAGGGCACGAAACGCTTCCAGCGATTGCACCACGCCTTCAAACAGCGGCGAAGGCGTAGCTTCCAGCGCGATGTAGTGGTCGGCGTAGTGCTCGCGAAACGCTACCAGCTCGGCGTCGCTGATGTCGGGGTACAGGGTGCGAATGGCTTCAGGCAAGCCCAGGCCGATAATGCCCTTGACTGCCAGGTCCGTGCACAACTCATAGCCCGAGCGGGTCGAGGCCATGTGCATGGACTCGACGATGCGGCCAATGGAATTGGCCAGCGTCCCGTCCCAATCGAAGATCAGCAGCTTGTAGTCAAGGTGCGACACTCAAACGCTCCACGGTCTTGGCCCACATTTCATCGACCGGCGCCTGCAGTTTCAGCTCGCCGCCATCGGGCAGCGGCACGGTGAGCATGTAGGCGTGCAGGAAAAGCCGCTTACCGCCCAGATCGCGAATTTCCTTGGAGAAATCCTCGTCGCCGTACTTGGTGTCACCGGCGATGCAGTGACCTGCATGCAGGGTGTGCACCCGAATCTGGTGGGTGCGCCCGGTCACCGGCTTGGCCTCGACCATGGTGGCAAAGTCCCCGAAGCGGCGCAGCACCTTGAACAGGGTCAGGGCTTCTTTGCCCTCCTCATCCACTTCGACCATGCGCTCGCCGGAGCGCAGGTTGCTCTTTTGCAACGGCGCACGCACGCTCTTGATCGAGCTGGCCCAGTTGCCGCGCACCAGCGCCATGTAGCGTTTGTCCACGCCATCGCCACGCAGGGCGGTGTGCAGATGGCGCAACATGCTGCGCTTCTTGGCGATCATCAGCAGGCCAGACGTGTCGCGGTCCAGGCGATGAACCAACTCCAGCTCCTTGCAATCGGGGCGCAACTGACGAAAGGCTTCGATCACGCCGAAGTTCAAGCCACTGCCACCGTGAACCGCAATGCCACAGGGCTTGTTGATCACGATCAGCTTGTTGTCTTCGAACACAATCGACGCTTCCAGGCGCTGCAAGAGGCCTTGGGCCAGCGGTACCGGCTCGTCGCGCTCAGGCACGCGCACGGGCGGCACACGGACGATATCGCCCGCCTGCAGCTTGTATTCAGGCTTGATGCGCCCCTTGTTCACGCGCACTTCGCCTTTACGCAAGATGCGGTAAATCAAGGTCTTGGGCACGCCTTTGAGCCTGGCCAGGAGAAAATTGTCGATGCGTTGGCCGGCATATTCCGGCGAGACCTCAAGCAGCTGGACGCTGGGGGTCGGGGGGGCGGTAGTCGTCATGGCGGCGATGATAACAATTTTTTATGGAATTGAAGCACTTAATCA
>NZ_WKCD01000115.1:0-15590 GCF_021606625.1 Pseudomonas sp. PA-4-8C | reverse complement strand
CACGCGGCCGCGCCAAACCCTGGGCTGGAAATTCCCCATAGAGGTGCTGACCGAGCACCTGCAGCTCCTGGCGACCAATAACTTGAATACGGTCAACTGACTGTTGCACTTGGAACTTGAGTCCGCCGAGTCTCTGGACGAAATCGGTGATCAAGATGATTACTGAAAGAGAACCTGGAGACATCATTGCTGAAGTTCTGATGACTCTGTCTGCAGATCCTGAAACCGTGTTTTGGTTGCTCGAAGGTGTAACAGATGTGAAGTTTTTCAAATCTCGCATAAAGAACGGACTCTCACTAATTGATACTACAGGAAAATATAAACTGATCCGAGCTATGGATCTTTTTAATAATGACCCTCGATTTTCCGCCGCAAATATAATGGGCATTGTAGATAATGATTATGACTGGTTAACTGAGTATCAATTACCAGATAATGTTATTTCGACCGAGCCACGGGATCTTGAAGGAATTATGCTTAGAGCCAACAGCATAGCGTGCGTACTTGCTGAGTATGGGCGCCCCTCATCAGTTGAAAGCTTCGAGGCAAACGGAACTCGAATCATCGATGCAATTGTAGAGAAAGCTATATTTTTTGGAAAAATTAGGGCAGTTAACAACTTAAATAGAAAAGTATGTCTTAAAAAATTCAAACCACAGATTTTTTTCCGCGACGATTGGAGCTACGATCGTGATCAAGCCTTAGCAAGAGCAGTTCAATTGGGAGTGTGCGACTCCGTAGATTGGCTAACAACTGAGATGCAAAAACTCCCGAACGTAGATGATTGGTATTACGTCCGTGGACATGATGCCATTGATATTCTGTGTGGCGGATTGAAGTCTATATTTGGAGATGGTCGTACAATTGGCGCCAATACTATCGAGCCGGTTCTAAGGCAATCTTTAAGTGACGCTGAATTTTCCAGATCCAAAATATATACTGAAGTAAACTCTTGGCATGCGGCACGCGGCATCCCAACACCGTACACGTTCCAAACACAATAAGCACAGCGGAAAAATCATCAGTAACTTCATGAGGTAACTCCCCTCATTTTTTCCCCAAGCGAAAAGACAGATGCGGCGACATTAAGAAAGTCCGCCGCATTTGACGGAGGGGGCGTAAACTCGTGAGTATGACTTGCTAGTTGGACATTTATTTTATGTACTAGATCGAGTAAATCGCAAAGCACCTGTAGGACATTCACCCCATCTGAACCAAGCCAGGTTTTAGGTGCGATAAGACGTTGACTGACAACCGCCATACTCTTGCGCAGCCCCTCAATCCTTTCTTCCATATCGCCACCCACCGTGGCGTTATGCTTTTGCCCCACCACCAAGTTCAAGTCCCGCCCAGTCGCCTGGTGCAGATCATCTACCGCCGCCAGGCTGGCAGATCCGCCCGACAACAGCTTGAGCGCACCCAGCGCCTCGATCGTCTTGATCCCACCCACTGACTCAGTTGAATGGTCATCCACCGTCCTGGTGTGATTCTGGAACGTCTCAGTGTTCCCCATCGCCTCGACTTCCCGCTCGATCGCCTTATCGTGGATCTTGCCGTCAGTCTGGCGCAGCCAGTTGCCGTCCGCGTCCACACGTTGTTGGCAGGCTTCACTGTGCTGCCACACCTGGTCACCCTTTGGCACGCTGGGCATACTCAGCCCGTGAGGCAGGATGGTTTGGATATAGGGCTTGTGAGGCAGGCCATAGGCAAAGCACACCACCACCTGGGTGCCTTCCTCTGGAAACGCATAGATGCCCATTTCCTCGCCACCGGTGGGCAGTGGCAACGGCACGCCCGCCAGGATCGGCAGCTTGGGATCTGGTTCACCATCCGGCCCCAAGACCTCGATGTCGACCGCATAGCGCGGCCGGAAGTCGTCACAGATGCCGGCGCCGGCCGGGGCGTCTGCCACGGCGACGACCCGGGCGAAGCGTGGCAGGTGATAACCGCCGGTGAGTTCGGGAAATTGTCGTTCTACGCTGCGGCGGATTGCGTCGTCCATCGGATGGCCATCTGGTTGTCGATGAGCGCCACACTGGTGATGCGCTCGCCGTGGTTGATTGTTGCACCTGGTCGCAACCCGGGAAGGGCTGCAATCATTGCGCTTTGATTGCCCTGGTAGTCGTCGAACAGTTCCACCGGCAGTTGCAGCGGCGAACGAACGCCAAAGAAGCTGTCGGCCCAACTGCCCACGAATACTTCCCCGTCGCCCTGCTGCTGCCAGACGAAGTCGGGGATATTGAAAACCCGGGCCAGGCTGTCCATGGCTTGGTAACCAGCGGCCAGGCTGTAGAAAAACGGCGCCTTGACGCCGGCGTAGGGTCGATCCGGGACGCGAAAGCGTAGGCCGGTGTGCTGGCTGATCTCAACCAGGACGGCGCGCAGGTCGACGTGACGCAGGTTCAGCGGCAACGGGTTGGCCAGGATCGCGGCCAGCTCGCGGCAGAACAGCACCTGCTGGGTGCTGCTGGCCGTGGTGGAGCGTTCGACGTAGCCAATAAAGTGTCGCTGCAGCGTGTTGCCGTTGTAGCCAATATCAAGCGTAACCAGGCCTTTGACCGGCGCCGGGGCTTGAATGGTGAACGTCGCCCGGCCGGGGCTTTTTGCATCCAGCCGGACTTCGTTTTTGACCAGGACGTAGGGCACGCCATTGATGGCCAGCTCCTTGTGCAGCTTCATGTGTTAGCCCCGCCCAGCCAGCCGTCCACTTTTTTCAGCGTGGCTTCAAAGCCGGTCAGTTCCTCCGGCCCGCTGCTGGAGTCGCCGCCGGGGCCGCTGCTGCCACCCACTGCCCCGCCTGGGCCGGACTGCGCGGTGACCGCGTTGCCCGATCGCCGGCCTTCGACTTTCTCAGGGTTCGACAGCTTTTCAGTCAGGGTGAACTGGATCAGCCAGCCGCGCAGGTTGTCGTCTTCCCGGGCGCTAACGCTTTCGGTGAACGTCACCTGGCGCATACCAAACGCGGCGGCGGTGTCGTTGACGATGCGGTAGGTCTTGAGCTGGCCACCGCCTTCGGTCGCTTCCACCAGGCGCATCAGGTCGCGCAGTTGCACCTGGTCAACAAAAGGAATCATCAGACTGACCGTCAGGGTCTTGGGCTTGAAGCCCTTGTGGCCCTTGTCGGTGTTGCTGGTCTGGCCTGAAAGGTCGTCGCTCTCAATGCGCAGATTGCCGGTGACCTTGAGATTTTTCCCGCGCACCTCTTGCCCATCCAGTAGCAGCGTCATAGGCCCACCAACTCACGAACAAAGCTCAGACCTTTTTCCGATCCCACCAAAAGCGCGCCGGCACACAGCACCCATTCATGCCCCGGGGCGTCACCGGCCAGCAGCGCCTGGCGCAGCTCGGTTGCGTTGCCTGGGCCGATGAGGCGTGCACGCATACTGCTGTCAGGGTTGCCGCCGGCGAGCGAGGCTTTAAGGTCGGCCAGTTGCTGATCCCGCCCCTGCTGTTGAGCGGCCTTGCGGTTGGCCAGCGCGGCTAGGTCGGCCATGGGCGAGCTGTCGGCCGCGTAGCTCTCCAGGACAGCGAGCTGGCCAGACATGGATTGCTGCGCGGCCTTGACCACGGTGCAGCGCTCCAGGGGCAACGACTGCCAACGCGGCAGAGTGCCGGCGGCGGGGATCTCCCACTTTTCCGTCTCCAGCTTCGACAGGTGCCGTGCGCGGCGTTCGGCTCGCACCAGGTCAGGTATGGGTAATAGCGCATTGAAGCGGGCCAGGCTCTCGGCCAGTTGATCAAAGCGTGTGGCCAGGAACATCAGGCACAGGGCGAACTGGGGGCCATCCGGCCGACCGGTGTCGCTCACGTCCACCAGTTTGCCGGCCAGCTGCTGCAGCAGGTTCGGTGCCGACAGGAAACGCTGGTAGCCACGGCCCTGGCCGATACCACTTTGAAACGGCGTCACCACCAGGCACGCCGGGGCCTCGCCCATCTGATCAGCCAATGCCCCACGGCCGGCAACGATCGCGCCCTGGGCGGCATCACCCACCGGCCCTGGGTTGGTGCTGGCCTTGCCGTCCAGATCCGCCAAGCGTCTGGCTGTACTGGCCTGCTCAGTGCTGGCCAGATCCTTGGCCGCTGACAATTGGCCCATCCATTGGGTGGCTTGGTCTGGCCAGCGCATCGTCACCGGTGCCCAGGTCATGACTGCAGGCTCTCCCAAGTCACTACCTCAAGCGCGTTTAAGTCGCCGTCTGCCAGCGCCTGGTCCAGCAACTGCTTCAACTGGTTGGCCCGCTGCAGTAGCTCCATCTTGTAGGTGGTGAAGTCTTCGCTAACCTGGCGCAATTGCTTGGCGGTGTGCGGTCGTAGTTCTTTCACACCGTCCGCGTCTCTGCAGCCATATGGGCTATCAAAACCCTGCAGGATCACGCCGGTGAGGTTCAACTGATCGTCCAGCTTGCTGGGGTACTGATGCGGTGAGCCGAGCGCGGCCGACCAAAAGCCGCCAATGATCGCGGCCTCACACGCTGCATTGATCTCGCCGCTCTTCTGCAGATAGAGGGCTTTCAATTGCTCCGGCTTACTGGTGCCGGGGGCCAGTCGCGCCACGGGCTGTTTAGCCTCTGCGTCGAATACGATCTGATAACCCTGGGACTGCTTGGCCAGCAGATAGGAATAGTCCTGATAGCTGACCACCACACAATCGCCTGGTCGTTTCGGGTGTATGCCCTCGACCAAGAAGGTGTGCAGCGACGGGCTGTAAAAGTATTTGCTCATGAAAAGCTCCTTAATACCCAATCGCAATGTAGGGATAGGTCGAGGTGGCAGTGGCTAAACCGATGAAACCGCTCTGACTCAAGGAGCCGGATTTAATGTTCATCACCTCGGCCACACCGGTGGTGTCCTCGCCGGTGCCCAGGTTCAGCACAAAGCACGCATTGGGGAACCCAATGGGGAACAGGAATTGGGTGTTGTTGGCAGAAATGTAGGCATTGCCCCATTGGATGATCAGCCCGCCCATCCAGCGCGGGAACGCAAGGTAGCCATTGGCCGCGAGGTTGACGGAAAACCCCCAGCGCAAGGTCCGAGGCGTCACGATGCTGGTTTCGTCTGCTCCCGCAACTACCTGGTCTAAGGTGGCAATCGGCGCAATACCCGCTGCACCAGGTGCGGCTTTTTTACTGGAGTCGATCACCTCCGACGAACCCGTGAAGACAATAGGATTAGGTCCTGGGGCAACTCGCTGAACCCGCAACCCACCAGCACCAGCAATCAACGCTACAGCGGGTTTAGTGACGTCATGACGCAACCAACTTGAGCCGTTCCAGTAGCAGTTCTGCGCGAGGTGGGATTCCCGTTCAGCCGTTACGAAGGAATACGATCCACCGTGCAGATCCAGGCTCGCCTCGGGCAGCGGGTTGATGTTCTCAATAGCATTGTTGATCCCATACTCAGCGAGGGATTTACCTTTGTCCGCCTTCTTGCTGAGGTCAGAATTGATCTGCGAAATGGACTTATCGTGCAGCGCCAGTGACTGATTTACCCCCAGTAAGAAGCGGTCGACCGCCTTCACATCATAGGTATTGCCGCTGTCCATCAGTTGAGCGTTATAGGACCACTGAATCGGATTCGGTCCTGGTAGCGCCTTGCGCACGTAGGCGCCGCCTGAATTAACAAGCACTGTGGCAGACGGCATTGACTCGTCATGGCGCACCCACTGCGAACCGTTGAAATAACAGTTTTGACTGAGGTTAGATTCACTGATCGAAGTGAGAAATGCGTAGGAGCCACCGTGAATATCAAAGCTGCCATTGGGCAGTGGGTTCAGGTTGGGGATGGCGTTATGGATGCCGTAGTCCTCCAGCGTCTTTCCTTTATCTGCCTTCTTGCTGATAGCCGTATTGATCGTCTTGATCAGTTGGTCAACGTCCGACGAACTGTAGGTGTCACCGCTATCCCTCACATAGTCGCCGCGCTCCCAAACGATTGGATTAGCGCCTGCGCGCACGCGCTGGATACGCACACTACCGCCCCCGGCAATTAGCGCCACAGCGGGTTTAGTGACGTCATGACGCAACCAACTGGAGCCGTTCCAGTAGCAGTTCTGGCACAGGTGAGTTTCATCCGTGGCGGACAGAAAACCGTATTGGCCCGCGTGCACATCCAGGTTGTAACCCGGCAATATATTCAGGTTAGGGATGGCGTCGGTGATGCCGTAGCTGCCAAGGGTAATGCCCTTGTCGGCCTTCTTTTTCAGCTCATCTTCGACCCACTTTTTCCCCGCGAAATGCTTCACCAGGGAATCACTGATCGGCTCAGCCTGGCGCAGATCGATCACGGCGTTGGAGTCAGGCAGATCCGCCAGCGGCACGCAGAAATGGCGCACGCCGGCACTGTCGGTGAAGTCAGCCAGGGCGGCGCCGAAACGCACCTCCCAGCGGGCCACCACATCACTTAACTGGCGCTCCAGACTCACATCCAGCCAGGCTTTGGCGGGAAACGCCGGCGGCGCGACAGCGACTGCTGCAGTCAACAACACTCGCACGCCTTCGACATAGGCGGTACCCGGCTGCAGCTGGTAACCGTTGCCGACTTTGGCCAGTTTCAGCCCTTCGCTGAAAAAACAGGTCCGTCCGAAGGTATCGCGGTTGCTCAAGCGCTCGCGCTCGTCGATGCCGTGCAGGCGCACAGTGAAGTCGTGCTGCCAGGTCTTGGCGTCGATGGTGATCCCGGTCAGCGCCTGGGCGCCGTCGAACACCACCAGGAAATTGCGCGTCACGTTATTGCCCAGCTGCTGCGGGGGAATGTTCTTGCGCTTCTGCTGCAGCGGCACGTAGGCCACGGCCAGCAGCACGTTTTCGGCGCTCTCCAGGCCGATCCAGTTCCAGTCAAAGTCCCCGATATCGCTGCCCATCATCAGGCTGTAAACGATCTGGTTGGGGTTCACGAAACCTTTTTGGGTGACGTCATAGGTCGCCACCAGGTGCGCGGCTGGCTTCGGCGCCGCCCGGTCGACCGGGCCGTTAGGATCCAGCCCGGGCACGTTGGCCAGCACGAAGCGGTAAACAATCAGGGGTTGTTGTGCGCCTTGTTTTTGCGCGATCAGGCTTTCACCTGCAAGGGTAATACTGGCTCCCACGGGAGGCTCCTACAGGCTGGCAACCAGCGTTTGCTGGTCGTCGTTGAAGTCCACCGCGACAATGCGCAGCGATACGGGGGTGATGGTCACGAAGTCATAACGCCGGCAGGTGCGGCCGTACTGCTGGATCAAAACCCGCATCAGCTCGGGGTTTTGCGACAGCTGCGAGTCGGAGAGGCGCAACAGCACCACGTCCCAGTCCCGATCGGGCATACGTTCGTCAATCTCGACATAGCCCACGCCCAGGCGCTGCAAGATGCGTTTAAGCCCGGCGGTGCTGCCGGCGTCGACGGCGTTGATGAAGGCGAACTTGACCCGCAAGCGGTACAGGCTTTCGGGCTCGTCCTTGAAGCGGCTGATATCGCGCTGCCAGGCCAGCAGATCGAGGACAGTCAGGTGGCAGGTGTCCGCATCCATCTGCAGCAAGGGCCATTGCAACCAACCCTCGACCTTTTCCCACCAGGATTGGCTGGCGGCTTTGAGTTTGGTCAGCTGCGGGCCATCCAGCCAGAACGGCAAATTCAGCTTGATCATGCGAACACCACCTGCAGCGATTGAATCCGCGGGATGCTCAGTTCCGACACGATGTCCGCGTTATCAAAGTGCAGCGACTCAATGCCGGCGAACTGCTGGTGAAGCTCTTCGCCCAGGCGGCTGAACGAGAACCGCGACTGCGGATAGGTCAGCGTCGGCTGATAGTCACCGGTGCCGCTCTCGCGGAAGGCGGCGCGGATGAACTGATCGACGTCGGCCTGCAGCTTGGTGCGCTGTTCGGCGCCCAATAGAGCACGTGGCCACAGAGTCAGGCGCAGCGCGTGCTGGGTCTCTGGCATGACCATCACCAGCAGATCGTCGCCGTGGCCATGGTTGCCCTGGTCGCGGATGTGCGCGTTGATTTGCTCCAGGTAGGTCGCCGCCGGCACGTCCGCTTCAAACAGCACGTAGGCATTGGCACTGCCTGGGCCCCGGGGCGCGCCGTGCAGAAAGTACACGCCATCCGGCCGCACGCCCGGGAAGGCTGAAATCATCGCCCGATAGACCGCGTCGGTGTGCCACTGATTGACCGCCGAAAACTGGTTACGCACGCGCAAACGCAGCTGATCGTCCGGCTCAGGATCTGCACCTGGTGCAATCAGCCAGCCATCGGCGTTCACCACCTGGACAATGCCGGCAATGGGTACCGGCAGAATCGCGTAATAACCCGGGGCCAGGTTGTAGCCGCTGCCCACGTCCTGCGCTTCCACGGGGACTTCAAGCTGCACCAACCCGTCAGCAAAGGTCGCGGCCTGGGTGGTCACCAGTTGGTAAATATGGCCGTTGATAGCCGCCGACTGCACCAGGATGCCGGCGGGCAGCTCCAACGCACCGCCGGCGACGTCACGGGTAAACAGCAACACGCCCTTGGCCTTAGTCGCGCCCTTGCGCTCGACGTTGACCGCCCAGGCCAGCATGTCCAGCCACTTGGCGCGGGCGGTTTTGACAAAAAAGTTGGGCAGCACGGTGTCACTGATAAAGCTGATCAGCCACATAACCGGCTTAGTCACCAGCGCCGTAATCACGCGCCAGAACGGCGAATAGGCACTGGTGTTGCTCATCTTACTGCCCTGGGCAGCGACTTCCTTTTCCCAGGCTTGGCGTAGCCCTTCTTCGGTGATCGGAATGCCAGCGTCTGCGAGCGCCTGTTTAAAATCGATGTCGCTCACAGGGTCACCTCGATGTCACCGAATTTCAGGGTTTTGGCCGTGACCAGGTACTGCCCGGGCTGCACCTGGTTAATCAAAGCGGTGCCCGGTACCAGGCGTGCGTCGGCCTCCACCAGCAGTTCCAGTTGCTGGATGCAGTCGCGCTGACGCAACTTGCTGCGCTCGGCCACCAGGGTGACCAGCAAGCCGCTCTCGCGGATCATGTGCGCGATGTCCTGGGCGATGCTGGCCCGGTCCTCGATCAGCAAAGGCTGACGGGATGGGTCCAGCGACAGGTCGTTGTCGATGATCAACAGGTCGATGTACTCGCTCATCCACCCACCGCCATGGCCAACATGCCTTCCAGTTCCAGCGGGTTCATTTGCTTACCGGTGTGAATGTTCACGTTCTCCACGTGGGTGCCCTTGTTCTGGGTTTGGTTGTTGTTCTGGATGCTCGCCAGCAAGCCGTCTCGGGGCACGGCATCGGGCCGTTTCGGTGACAGGCTGGCCACGGCGCCGTTGATGCGCTGTTGGCTCTGTTCTGCCTTCTCTGTAGGGGCCGAGGCCAACACCAGGGCCGGCGGTTGACGTGGTGGCTCCAGGGCGGCGAGTTGCTGCGCGATCGGCGCCGGGGTTTTCGGTACCGGGGCTAGTACCAGGGCCGGCGCTTGAGCCTGGGGCTGTAGGGCGTTAAGGGTCGGCATGGCTGACGCCGGCATTTTCGGTGTGTTGGCCATCATCAGCGGCGCCTTGATCGGCTGCTGGGGTGCGCTCACCAGTTGCGGCAGCAATGGCGCCTCAACGGTGGGTGCGCTGATACCTGGCAGCTCAGGCGCCGCCGGCATGTCACCGAACGCGGCTTCAATGTTCACGCCGGGGATCTTGTTCAACATCTCGATCAAGCCGTTGATGGCCTGTTTAAAGATGTTGACGATGCCATCCCAGGCGGCGCTGGCCATGCTCGACCAGCCGCCCATCGAGTCGAACCACTCCGACAAGGCGGTCAGTTGGCCGCTGACCCATTTGAATGCCTCGCTGTTGAGTAGCGCGCTGGTCCACTGGTCCCAGTAAATGATCGCCGCCGCCACGGCCGCGACCAGGGCAACGATGCCGATCACGATCCAGGTCACCGGGTTGGCCAGCAACGCGGTGTTGACCAGCCAGATAGCGCCCTGCCATAGCAGCATCGCGCCCTTAACTAGGCCCATCCAGGCGACCATCAGCACCAGGCCGGCCACGAAGCCGATCACCATTACGGTGTGGTACAGGAACATGGCGATACTGCGCAGGCCGGCCATAGTCAGCACTTTCCACACCGTGACCAGGCCCAGCCAGACCATCTTCGACATGCCCACGGTCAAGGTGAGCAAGGACATGGCCGCGATGATGCCGAACACCACCAACGTGGCGATGCCGATCACGCGGGTAATGTTGGGAAACAGCTGGGTCCAACGGGTCAGCGTGCTGGCAATGCCCACCAGGCGGTCCATCAGCGGCGCCAGGATTGGGATTAACGACTGGCCGAAAGCAATACGCAAAGCCTGCACCGCGGCGCCGAATTGTTGCCACGGGTCCACCATGGCCTTGGCCATGCGTTCGGCGTTTTCCAGCCCGCGTACATTGCCCAGCTGTTCCATGCCGTTTTTCAGGCGGCTGGTGTCACCCATCAGGTTGGTGATCAGGCGTGCCGCCTCACCGCCAAAGGCGTCCCGCAGCTGCTTGCCGTTGGCCTCGATCGACAGATCCCCGAACTTGCCTTTGAGCTTGTCCAGGATGTTCATCATCGGCAGCAACTTGCCCTGCTGGTCGACAAAGGACATGCCGAGCTTTTCCGATGCGCCGCTGACGTTTTCAAAAAACGACTTATAGAGGCCACCGGCCTCCCCGCCGTCCATGGTGCTGCCCAACGTACCAAGCACCGCCATTTGTTCGGCCAGGCTCACACCGGCGGTACTGGCCAGGCCACCGGCGCTTTTGAATGCCTCTCCAATCTGCTCGCCACTGGTGCGGAACAGTTGCACGGCGGTGGCAGTTTGGCCCGCCAGAGTTTCCACCCACTGGCCTTTGCCCATGGCGTCGGCCTGACCCTTGAACAGGTTGTACATGGTGCCGACATAGGTACCCATGGTGCCCGCGTCGGCCTTGGTGGCCTTGGCCAGCACGTCGCTGGCGTTAGTGAACGTCGCCAGTTGATTGCCCACCAACCCTTTTATAGCGCCTTCGATGTGATAAGCCGAGGCAACAAAATCCCGGGCGTTCTCCCCATAGGCGACGGAGAATTCCAGGGACTTGCGATTCAGTGCATTCAACGCATCTTCTGCCACGCTCAACGATCGGACTTCGCCCAGGGCGCGGTTCATCTCCAGAGCTGGTTCCAGGGACTGGGTGATGGCCACACCGGCGCCCACCATCCCAGCCAGGCCGAGGCCCATCTGGGTGATGTTCTTCTGGCCCTGTTGGGCCAGGTCAGAAAAGCTCGTCTTCACCTTGCCCATGGGGGCTGTGACCTTATCGGTCAGGCTCAAAATGAAGGCCAGGCGGGCGCTACGGTCGGTCATCAATGTTTATCCGTTGAGTGCGTGGGCGATACCGTTGGCGATGGCAATTTCCATCCGCCGCCAATGCTCGTCCTCCAGCCATTTGGCCGTGCCCATCACCTCGGCGGTGGGCTCGGCCCCAGGTAGCCAGCGGCTGGCCAGGGCTACCAGTTGGCCAAGGCCGTTTTCGGTTAGTCGTTCGGCGTGGTCGAGGGCTTTTTTACGGTGACTTCAACATCAGGGCCGTACTCCTCGAGGAGCGTGCCGGCGAGTTGCATAACCAACACCGGATTGCCCAGCATCCCCTTGAGGCGGGCGCGTTCTTCTTGCTTGACGGTGGTGACCAGCAGATTGTTGGCGGGCGAAACCTTGTTGTTCTGGTTCACCGCGTTGAAGTATTTGGTGACGTCCTGCGGGGTCAGCTCAAAGGTGAATTCCTGGTCGCCGATCTCCAGGGTGATTTCGCGTCTATCGGTCATCGGTGTTGCTCCGTTTAGGGGTAAAAGTAAGGTTCAGCGCAGGCAAACCCGGCGCACGTGGTCCTGCAGGCCCAGGATCATTTGCCGACTGAGGGCAAGCTGATCTCTGAGGGTGAAATAATCCTGTCGAGCGTCTGCTGTGAGTTCGGGGGTGTTTGCATCAGCCACGCCGCCGGCGCTGGCCGCTGGGGTGGCTGGGGCGCTGCAGGTGGCGTTGAGGCGCAACCGCTTAAGGCCAGCATCAACGTCAAGCCGCAGAGAATCGTTTTCAGCACGTTCATGGTTCAGTTCCTGAGTGCGTTGAAGATCGATCGCGTCACGCTCGGCCAGCATCTCGCCGCTGATACGCGCCGCTTCGCGCAGGCCGCTGGCTTCGAACAGCGCGGCGTCACGCTCGCTACGGGCGGTGTCGCGCTGACCTTCCAGCAGGTCAAAGCTGAACCAGGCCACCAGGCACAGCACCAGGATGAAAGTGCCTTCGCGCATCACAGGCCCGCCTCACACAGAGCCACTTCCGCCAGACGGCGCGCGTGCAGGCCAGGGATAAACAACTTTTTGCCCTGGGCAGTGGTGACGAAGGCCCACACCGGGGTTTTGCCATCAGGCGCCCAGGCCAGGGCGTGACAGCCCTCTTTGATGCGGCCGGCATTGATCAAGCCCACGGCGCGACTGGCGCAGGTGCTGGGGTTGCCGAAGTTGTGGCCATGGCTGCTCAGGGCGTCGAACGTGTTCTGGCCCACGTCCTGGTTGGTGATGCAGTCGGCCAGCTGCAATTGGCCTTTGCTGATCACCAGCTGCTCTACCTCGTTGCACCGGGCGTCCGACCAGTAGTCACCCACGACCACGGGGTACGGGCTGGTATGGCGGGTGATGCCTTTGCACACGGTGGGCAGGCCACGGGCCAACTTGTCGGCGTAAACCGTGTTCTGGCCGTTGCCTTCCCAGGTTCCCAGGAACACCACTAGCGTGGAGCTGCAGAGCGCGATAGCGCCGGCGGCGATCTTGCCGCGCAGGCTCATGGGAACAGCACCCGAAGCAATGCCGGCCCGACCATCTGCGCAACCACGCCCAGCACGGTCAGTACCGCCAACATGCGCGTCACCTTGGTACCGATATCGGACACGGTAGAGGTCAGTTCGCGCTGGCCCTCATTCAGATCCGAGAGCTGAACCGCCATGTGTTCGAACTCGCCTTCCAACCGCGTGACGCGGGTGGGCACGGTTTCATGACGGTCTTCCAGGTCGCTGACGCGGTGCTCAAGCACTGCAAAGCGGCTTTCCATGTTGTTTTTGGGCGTGGCGCGGGCAGTCATCGGCGCTGTCCTTTCTCGAAAGTGGTCTCGCACGGAGTACAACGGGTGATCCCGCCCAGGGCCTGGCGCTGGACCGGGATCTGCTCGTCACAGTCGCGGCAATGGCTACGGCTCGGCCCCGAGGGGCGCGGCCGGGCCTGCACAGCCTGGATACACCGCTCGCGTTCCAGCTCCTCGATCGCCTTGGCGTCGTCAAGCCAATCGCCCATCAGCTAATGCCCTCGATCTCGGTGGCATCCAGGTACGGCACGCCGTTGATACGGATGAAGTCCGGGCTGGTGACCTCAAAAGGCACCTTGTGCTTGGTCTTCTCGCCGCCCTTGGGATCAATGCTCAGCAGGCTGGACACTTTCAACTTGCAGCCGAACGCTTCAATGCGCAGCTCGTCGTCGCCGGCCTTGGCGAAGAACACAACGTCGAACGCTTCCAGCTTGCGAAAGCTGCCTGCAGTACGTGCGGCCTCAACAACCAGGGAGAAGTTGGTAGAGTCCAGCTCAATCTCGCCAGCTGCCGCCACGTCGCCGTCGACATAGCCATCAGGCACGCCCCGGGTTTGCGCGGTCTTGCTGTTGTCGGTGATATCCAGGGTGCAGCTCTCGACGTGGACCTGCAGATCGCCCAGGTTCACGTCAAAGTTCTTGCCGCCAATACGTGACATGGGGGGTTACTCCGAATCGTCGGTGGAAAGGTCCAGGGCGATGTTCGCCGTGAGGTCTTTCGGGCAGTTGTGGGGCTTGAGCTTGATGTACACCTCAACGGCGGTTTTGCTCGTCCAGGTCAGTACGATGTCGCCGTCTTTGGGCGTTTGAATCTCGCCCGGGAACACCTGGCCGGCGAACTTGGTCGACTTGGCCATCTTGCGCAGTGGTGCCATCAGCGCGTTGACGTTCACGGCCATGCTGTTGGCGGTGCTGTTCAAGCGGCGATCGGCCACGCGGCGGATCAACAGGGGGCGGATCTGGCGAGCGGCCTTGTCGGCCAGACGCAGGTATTCGATCACCAGGTAATCGCTGCCCGGTGTGTCGAGCATATTGCCGTCCCCCCAGTACACGCCTGGATAGTCGGGATAGGTCTGGGCGACCGAGAAGCGCGCCTTATCCAGCTCGGCACGAATCGCGGAGGGCAGCGGGATGCCTTCGGCGTCGACCGGGACTGGCCCCAGGCCCAGCACGGGGCCGCTGGCCACACGCATGGGGCTGTCAGCGATGCTGACGGCGGCATTGGCCAGGCGACCGGCCAACACGCCCAGGTCATTGCCGTGGAGCTGTGGAACCACCAGCACACGCGGCGCGGCCACGTCGGCGGTGATTGCCTTCTGCTCTACCAGGTACTGCGACCAGGTCAGCGGTGCGACGATGCCGGCAGACGCTGCCATGACGAACACGCGCCGGCCGTAGGTGTTGTTGAGGGAAATAGCCGCGTCATGCATGGCCGACAGTTCGTCGCCCTTGGACACCGGCTTGGTGATCACCACACCTTCGACGGAGAAGCCCTGTTGCTGTGCGGTTTCCAGGGCGATTTTCCAGTCACCGTCAGCGCTGATCGGCGCCGCCAGGCAGGCCCAGCGATCACCGCCGTTCAAGCGGGCAGTAGTGACCTGGGTTTTCAAGTCGCTGGCCGGTACGCCCAGCTGCGAATCCAGGTCGCTGTCGGTGTTGAGGGCGATCAATTTGCCGATGTTTTTCGGGCCAGGACCGATGAACAGAAAATAGCGCTCGATCTCAGTCACGGCGCCTTGGCCCAGATTGAGATTGTTAACGCTGACCTTGCCAAGTGCCATGGTGTGCCTCGTTAGCGGGGTGAATTAAGGATTTGTTGGAACACCTGGTTAACCAGGTCGCGGGTTTCGTTTCCGCTCTCCACACCGAGGAACTGGCGTTTTGGCAGGGTGATATCCCAGCTCTGCGCGCCGGTTGACTCGGTTCGTTCGTCGTTCAAGATGCGGATCAGCAAGCCGGCCTTGGCGTAGTTCACATGCTCTTGAATCCAGGCCACGGACGGCCTGGCCAGCGCCTTCTTGCCTTTCTGGCGGACACGAAAGCCCAACCGGCGCAGACGCTTGGCCTGTTTGTCGGTGCAGGCGATGCCTGGGGGGACTTTGTTCCAGCGCCGCATCTGCGCGGCGGTACGTCGCTCGCTGACGCCGTTGTGCTGCTGCGCGGCGACCCAGCGGGTCAGGGCGTTTTTCCAGCCCAGTTCGGCTTCGTCGGAGCTGACGCGGGTCACCTGCAGCAGTTTGGCCAGGCCGGCTTCCATCTTCTTTTTGCCCTTGGCCGAGCCCTTGCGCTCAGCGAACGGCGTGCCGTCCAGGTTCTTTTGTTCGCGTACCCGCTTACGGCTCATCGTCCGCACGCGCTTGGTCACGTTGTTCAGCAATCGCCGGCGCAACTGGGGCGGCAGCTCAAGCAACGCCAGCTGGGCGTCGACGTTGACCATGCCCCTGATATCGAGGGCGAGCGGATTAGCGGCCATCGCTGCCCACCTCGCCTTGCTC
>NZ_WKCD01000114.1:0-15734 GCF_021606625.1 Pseudomonas sp. PA-4-8C | reverse complement strand
GTGATCGCCCCGGTAAAGGCGCCCTTCTCGTGGCCGAACAATTCGCTTTCCAGCAGCTCTGCCGGGATCGCCCCGCAGTTGACCGGCACAAAGGGCCCGTCGCGACGCTTGGAGTGATAGTGCAGGTTGCGCGCGACCACTTCCTTGCCGGTGCCCGACTCGCCGAGGATCAGCACGCTGGCGTCGGTGTCGGCCACTTGCTGCATCATCTGCCGCACGTGCTGGATGGCACGGCTGGTGCCGACGAGGCTGCGAAACAGGTTGGGCTCACGGTGACGGCCGCGCTCGCGGGCCTGATCGTACATCTCGCGATAGACCTGGGCACGGTGCAGGGAATCGAGCAATTTGCTGTAGCTAGGCGGCATTTCCAGGTTGGACAACACACGGCGGCGCTGGTCTTCCGGCAGGTCCACGGAAGAAATATCGCCCATTAGCAACACCGGAAGGAACTCATCCCAGGTAGACAGTGTCTTTAACAGGCCCAGAACTGCGCCAGAAGCGTTTACCGTCCCGATCAATACGCAAATGACTTCACGGCTCGACGACAACGAGCTGACCGCCTGCTGCCAATCGTGGCTGCCGCAGGGTAAATTTTCTTCACCGAGAAAATTTAAAATCACCGCTAAATCGCGGCGGCGGACGCTATCGTCATCGATCAGCAGAATTTTGGTTTCACGCCACATGCAATAGCAACTTCCCTAGTAAAACTTCCTGCCCCGGAATGAGGGCAATCTAGACGTCTGTAAGATTTCTTACCTTCTAGACGTCTGAAATCTGAAAACAGCACTAGTTAAGTCAAAAATGTTGGCACAGTCAAATATATGACGCGCCGTTCGGATTAACTGCGCCCGTTCAACCGAACAGATGGTAAACCTTTGACGCATTTTTCGCTTGGTTGATCTGCGACATCTCTTCGAAAATCGCCTGGCGCTCGCCGGTCGTCACCTCCAGCAACTGCCGATACACCACCAGCAGGCTTTCCAGCTTTTCGCGCAGTGCATCCTCATCTACCGGCGCCTCGCTGAGCACCTCATCAATCACCGCCCGGCACCCCAGGTCCAACTCGCCGACAGCTTCCCAGTTGCGCTCAGCCAGCGCGCCGAGAAGGGCTTCGCGGGTTTCGTCGATGCGTTGCAGTGCGTGGCTCATGATGTGTACCTCAAGGCAATCGGCCTTATTGTGGAGCGATGGCATCCCAGCCGGTCTTGACGGTGATCAGCAGGCGGGCGACTTCGTCGATCATCTCGGCGTCGTTGACGCGATTGGCCTCGACCAAGCGATTGCCCATGTAGTTGTACAGGGCATCCAGACGCTGGATCGCGGCCGGATCTTCGGCTTTCTCAGGCTCCAGGCCATCGCGCAGGCCCGAAATGATTTCGATCGCCTTGCCCAGCATCAGGCCCTTTTGCGCGATGTCCCCGCGGCTCAACGCACCCTTGGCCTGGGCCATGCGATCCAGGCCACCTTCCATCAGCATCTGCACCAGGCGGTGCGGGCTGGCTTCGGAGACCTGAGCGTGGGCATTGACCTTCTGGTACTGGCGAAGGGCTCTCATCGGGTTCATGTTGCTACCTCGTTACTGGCGACAATCGAATAGGTTTGCTTAACCAGTTTTTCGACCACGGCGATAAAAACTTTAATCCAGCACCCTGCGCGAGGGCCCCTGGACAGGGCCCTGGCGCGCACCGCTCATCAGTTCGACTTAGGATTGTTCAGCGAGTTGAGGGTGGTCAGGATGCTGGAGCTGCTGGCGTTGATCTGCGCGATCATGGTGTCCATCGCCGTGTACTTGGCGGTCAGGGACTTCTGCAAGGCATCCATGCGCCGCGTGAGGTCATCGGTCTCTTTGGTCAAGTCGGTCAACTTGTTGTTGAGATCGGTGGCCCGGGTCGCCAGGGTGCCGGTGGTGCCGACATAGCTGTTGGTCGCCTTGTTCATGCGGGTGATCAAGCCCGAGTCGCCGGTGAACAGCTTGGCAATGTCGCCAGCGCCCTTGACCACGGCCTTGTCCCAGGTTTTGTCATCCAGGCTCAGCAGGCCGGTTTTCTGGTCGGTGGTAATGCCCATCTGCGCCAGGCTGGTCATGGTGCCCGCGCCGGAGCCGTTGACCAATTCGGAACGCAGGCTGTTCACCAATTGACGCATCGACGCATCGCCTGTCAACGCACCTGCGGTAGTGGTGGAAGCATCACCGGTGGCAGTGACCTTGGTTTGGGTATTGATCGCCGTCATCAGCGTGTTGTAGGCGCTGACGAAGGACTGCACCGAGGTTTTCAGCGTGTCGGTGTTGCTGGCCACGGTGATGGTGGTCGGCTTGGTGATGTCTACCGTGTCCAACAGGTCCAGGGTCACGCCGCTGATCGCCGAGGTGATCTTGTTGCTGGTCGATGACATATCAATGCCGTCGATGGAGTACTTGGCGTTGGTCGGCGGCGTGCCTTTGTCGTACCCGGTAGCCAGTTGCGAATCACCGCTGAGGGTGATGTCGGTGCCTTCACCCATATTGGTCGAGGTGAGTACCAGCCGTGCGCCATTGGAGTCACTCAGTACGTTGGCACTGATGCCTTGGGACGAGAGCTGGGTATTGATCGACTCGCGCACCTGTTGCAAGGTCGCGCCACCAGGGATCACCACGTCGTAGCTTTTGCCCGACTGGTTGATGGTCAGCGTCTGGTCTTCGTCGGTGCTGTTGGCCTTGCCCGACGCGCCCTCCGCGTTCACCGCCGTGGTGACTTTCGAGGCGGTCGCAAGGTTGGCGATCTTCAACAGGTACTTGCCGCTGGATGCACCGTCAGTCAGGGTGACCTTGGCGTTTTTCTCTTCCGAAGAAGTCGCCGCCAGCCCGTTGAAGGCCGAGGCATTGTTCAACTTGGTGATCGCCGCCTGGTAGGCTTCCAACGCCGTCTTGACCGAGCCCACGGCAGACAACTGCACGGTGGCTTTCTTCTGCTCGTTGGTGATCTGAGCCTGCTTGGGCGCCTGCTCGGCACCGACCAGCGCCTTGACGATTGCTTGGGTGTCGTAGCCCGAACCTGGGCCGGAAATCGTTGAACTAGCCATTTGCCATTCTCCTTGTCCTGCAGCGGCCGTTTTTTTGGCGCTTATACGCCTAGACCGCAATCAGAAACATGTTTCGTGCCAACTCAAGCCTTGCTATCAAACAACAGGCTGCCGGCATCGCTCAGGTTCTGCGCCAATTTCAGCGCGGTCTCCGATGGAATCTGTCGAATCACTTCACCACTGTCAGTGGCGATCACCTTGACCACTACCTTGCCGGTAGAGTCATCGATGGAAAAATCCAGGTTGCGCTGTGAAGCCTGCACAAACTCACGCATATCGGTAACAGCCTGTTCCAGCGCAACGCGCTGAGGCTCTTCACTTTTGCTCGGCTCATTGCTGGCCACAGGCTTGGCCTGGGTCACCACTGCGCCAAGGTTGGCCGGGGCCGTGGCTGCGGGGTAAGACGAGGTCAGCTTGATGCTCATGTCCATGTCACCACCTCCAAACTGAAAAAACGGAAGGGCACGTTGTTAAACGCACCCTCCCGTTATTTAACCGCTAGCGCTATTACTGAAGCAGCTTCAGAACAGACGATGGCAGTTGGTTGGCCTGGGACAGGATCGCAGTGGAAGCCTGTTGCAGGGTTTGTTGCTTGGTCAGCTCAGCAGCTTCAGAAGCGAAGTCAGCGTCTTCTACGCGGCCTTTGGCAGCGGAGGAGTTCTGCGAAATGCTCTGCAGGTTGGCCACGGTGCTGGCGAAGCGGTTTTGTACGGCACCCAGTTGCGAACGCTGGCTGTCGATCTGCTGCATGGCGTCGTCCAGAGCTTGCACAGCCTGCTGCGAAGAAGCGGCAGTCAGGATGCTCAGGTCAGAAACGCTGGTTTCCATGGTGACGGCGGTTTTGGTGCCGGCTTTGGCAACGTCTTCCAGACCCAGGGCTTTCAGGCCAGTACCAGCGCTACCGTCCTTGATGGTGATGTCTTTGTCAGCGAACAGGTTCAGGGTACCGTCAGCGTTTTTGCTGGCCTGAACACCGGTGCTGGCGCTGTTGATCGAGGCTACAACTGCGTCAGCGGTGTCGCCCTTTTTGAACTTAACTTCAACACCGTTTACGTCGATGGAGGTGTCGGCTGTCAGCTTGGCCTGAGTGGTGCCAGCCGAAAGACCCAACTGCGACAGGGAGCCGCTTGAAGCATTAGCCAATTTGATATCTGCACCGCCACCAGACACGACTTTTACACGGCCATCGGTAAAGGTCGCAGATGCGCCAGTACCAGCTGCCGTTTGAATCTTAGTAAGCACGTCAGATACTTTGTCAGTCTCAACCCAGCTTACAGCAGTACCATTAACGGTGATGTCGCCTTTAGCCCCCATGGCACTGGCAGCAGTGGTGGCCGCAGCAGTGTTAGGACCAGCTGTCAACTTGAGCGAAGCCAGACCATCAGTCGCTGGAGTACCGTTAGTACCAAGAGTGAAGTCGCTCTTCGAACTCAGGGTCAATTTACCGGCAGCGTCAGTACTAGCGGTAACACCAGTTTGAGCAGTTACTTTATTGATTTCTGTAACAGCAGCGGCACTAGCAGCAACAGCACCAGTTTGTGCGGTCAACTTAACTGTCACGTTGTTGATGACAAGTTCGTCGGTTGCAGCCGTGTCACCAGCAACAGCAGAACCTACTGCGGATGCCTTTTCACCTAGCACTGAGCCGGTAGCGGTAGCCGCTAGACCAGTCATAGCAGTGCCGTCAACCGCAGCTTCTTTGAAGTTACCCTTCAGCGCAGTCGAGCTGATGTCGGTCATACCGAACGAGATAGTCTCGTTGGCGTTGGCGCCGATCTGGAAGGCTACGTTGCTGAACGAGCCGTCGAGCAGGTTACGACCACCGAAGGTGGTGGTGCTGGCGATACGGTTCAGCTCGCCCACTTTAGCGGTGAATTCTTGCTGCAGGGAAACACGGTCAGCGTCGCTTTTATCACCGTTGGCCGCTTGCAGGGCGAGTTCACGCAGACGCTGCAGGGTGTTGGTGGATTCTTGCATCGCGCCTTCAGCAGTCTGGGCAATCGACACGCCGTTGTTGGCGTTGGCGATGGCAACGTTCAGGCCTTTGACCTGGTTGTTCAGACGGTTAGCGATCTGCATGCCGGCAGCGTCGTCTTTGGCGCTGTTGATTTTCAGGCCGGAGGACAGACGGTTCATCGACTGGCTCAGAGCGTCGGAAGCTTTGTTCAGGTTCTTCTGGACACCCAGGGAGGTGATGTTGGTGTTTACTGATAATGCCATGACGAAATCCTCGTGGTTTGGATACTGCGGCTTCCGGCCCTGGCGACCGCCGGGTGTGGCCTAGAGAACCTACGTAATAGTTATCGTCGTGGTAGCCGGTTGCTTGAGGATTTTTTTGATTTTTTTTAGTAGCCCTGTGCCAGCCCTTGTATTTCAAGGCCTTATAGAGGCGTGAAACGCCCGTAATCACGGGTTACTGGCGCCAAAACTTCGCCTTCAAGACATCCCCCCTTGTAGGAGCGAGCTTGCTCGCGAAGAACCTGAGAACGCAGCGTGCATTCTGAATGCCCGCGTTATCGTTAACGTTCTTCGCGAGCAAGCTCGCTCCTACAGGGGGGGGCGCAAAAAAAACGCCGATGATCGTGGGATCATCGGCGTTTTTTGTGCAGCGGCTAAAGCATCACGGACGATAAAGAATCGCCGAGCCCCACGACAGGCCCACGCCAAAGCCGCTGATTGCCACGCGCTTCCAGGTGGCGTCCATCACATGCTTTTCCAGCAGCAGCGGGATGCTCGACGACACGGTGTTACCGGTCTCGACCATGTCCTTGATGAACTTGTCCACCGGCGCTTCTTCAAAGCGGCGCGCCACGGCGTCGACGATGGCCGCGCTGCCCTGGTGGATGCAGAACGCATCGATGTCATCCGCCTTGAGGTCCGACTCATTGAGCAGCTCGTGCAAGTGCGCTGGCACCTTGAGCAAGGCGAAGTTGAACACCTGGCGTCCGTTCATGAAGAACACACCATCGCTGACCTTCAGGTGCGGTGCGCCGGAACCGTCGGTACCGAACTTGGATTTGCCCAGCAGCCATGGCGCGTCCTCGCCCATCCAGGTGGCGGTGGCGGCATCACCGAACAGCATGGTGGTGTTGCGGTCTTCCGGGTCGACGATTTTGGAATACGGGTCGGCGGTGATCAGCAGGCCGTTTTTCAGGCCGGCGGCTTCCATGAAGCCCTTCATCGCGTAGATGCCGTAGACGTAGCCGGAGCAGCCCAGGGAGATATCGAAGGCGGCCACGTGAGTCGGCAGGCCCAGTTTGTCCTGGACGATAGCGGCGGTGTGGGGCAAGCCCTCTTCATCGCCGTTCTGGGTGACGACGATCAGCGCGTCGATGGACTCGCGCTTCAAATCCGGGTTATTGGCGAACAATGCGTTGACGGCTTCGACGCACAGGTCGGACGTTTCCTGTGCCGCTTCCTTGCGCGGCAGGAACGCCGAGCCGATCTTGCCGATGATGAACTCTTCATCCTTGGCGAACTTGGCACCCTGGGCGTAGTTATCGATCCCGTCCGCCGGCACGTAACTGGCGATGCTTTTTATGCCAATCATTGTGGCTTCCCAATACTAAATAGCTGGAGAACACCCCTCGGGCTATGCCGGAAGTGCTGACAATAAAGGGGATAACCCCATAAAAATCCCGCTGAAAGCCGCCCGATGAAGGCCCTGTGACGACTTATCCTTTTCACACGATACAGTGAAGATGCGCTTTATGACTCACAGGTCACTCAATTTTGCGTGGTTTATGCAAAACGTTTCAACAATTAAGCCCCCGAAACGACAACGGCCCGCCCTGTTTCCAGAGTGGGCCGCTTGACTGAACGCCGTTTACATCTTGTTGAACAGGCTCAACTGCGAGATTTTCACGAAGGCCAACTGCGAGGCCTGCAACATGGTTTGTTGCAAGCTCAGGTTGATGGCGGCTTCGGCGAAGTCGACATTGCCCAGGGCATTCATGGTGGTGGTATTGGCCAGGTCCAGGCTGACGTTTTCCTTGGACTGAATGTCCAGGCCATTGAGGCGCGCGCCCAGGGAGCCACGCGCCTGGTCGATCTGGCCGTAGGCATTGGTCAGGTTGCCAATGGACTTGGCCACCACATCCTTGAGCTCCTTCTGCGCCGCCGGGTTGCCGTCTGACGGCGTTTCCAGGATTTTGCGCAGATGGCTCAGGGTGTCGAGGACGTTCTCGTTCTTGTTGCTGGTGGCACTGATCGCAAACTGGTCGCCGGCTGCCGGTGCCGGTGCGGTGGTGACATCAAAGGTCACCCCTGCCGCCGTGATGGTGGTGGCGCCGGCCGCCAGGGTGCCACTGGCGATGGATTTGCTGTCTGCGCTATACGGCTGGGCATACAGGTCATAGGCGCCGGCGGCACCGAACTTCACGATCACGCCCGAGTTGGGAAAGGTGCTGGCGTACGCCGCCGGATCGCTCACCGTGCCGCCGCTCAGTTGCGCGGTGGACGGATTGCTCGGGGTGCGCGAAACGCTGAAGGTGTCCGGCTTGACCGACAGGCTGAACTCGCGATCCTTGACGATGGCGTCCGACGGCGCGCCTGGCAGTATGTCTTTGCCCAGTGCGTCTTTGCCCAGGTTCAAGCCAATGTCGAACTTGACCCCGCGCAGGTTGATAGTCGAGCCGCCTTCCTTGGTGGCATCGAAAGTGCCGTTGCCTGGAATCTCCGAAGTGATGTCCTTGCCAGCATTGTCCGTGACCACGTATTGGGTGCTGCTGGTGAAGGTCAGCTTATACGGCTGACCATCGGAAAAGCTGCTGTTATAGCTGCTGTTGGCCGCGATCAGCCCGGCAGAGACGGTGACCTTGCCATCGTCGACCGCTGGCGGCACGAGGATCGGCGCGGTTTGCGTACGGCCCGTATTCGCCGAGCTTTCAAGCATGCTCTTGGCGGTATTGCCCATGGCAACCGACAGGTTCTCTGCGATCTGCAGGCTCAACGGCGTGTCATCGCCCTGGTAACTGTAGGTGCCGTCATTGTTGCGGGCGTAGGGCGGCGTATCGGTCTTGCTGCCGGAGAACAAGTAATTGCCGCTGGCGTCCTTGGTATTGAGCAGGCCCAGGATCTGGTCTTCAATGGCGCCAATCTCGGCGGCCGTCGACTTGCGGTCAGCGTCGCTGATGCCGACGTTACCCGCCTTGAGCGCCAACTCACTGGCCCGTTGAATCGCGATATTGATATTTTCCAGCACGCCGTCCTGGGTGGTCAGCGAGTTTTTCAGGGTGTCGATGTTGCCATTGAACTGCGCCAGCATGTCTTTCTGCTGCTGCAGCATCAACAACCGCGCCGCCGCCACCGGATCATCTGCGGCGGTTTGCACGCGCACGCCGGAGCTGGCCTGGTCCTGGGCCTTGACCACGCTGGAATAGTTGCTCTGGTACTTGGCAGAGCTGGTCTCGAAATACTGCTGTGTAGAAATACGCATCGTCCCAGCCTCCCTTAAAGAGCATTCATCAGTGTGGTGAAGGTTTCCTGCGCAGCCTTGATGATCTGCGACGACGCGGTGTAGTACTGCTGGAACTTGATCATGTCGCCCGCTTCATCATCCAGGTTGACCCCGGATACCGAGTTGCGTGCTTCCTTGTTGGCGCTGAGCAACGCACCGGTGGCGGCGGTGTCGACCCCGGCCTGGCTGGCCTTGGCACCCACGGTCGAGACCAGCTTGCTGTTGGCACCCACCAGGCTGGTGCCCGCGTTGCCCTCGCCCATGCCGACGGTAGCCTTGGTTTGCAGGTTCAGCAGTTCCTGGGCGTTGCGGCCGTCGGATTTGCCGCCACTGTTGAAGGCAAAGGTGGTGCTGTCGCCGTCTGCCGGCGAGCCGTTGACGGTGGTGTCGAACTTGAAGCTCTTGCCGGGAATGGCGGCACCGCTGGCGTCGCGCATTGGCACGTCCACGGTGATCTTGTTGCCCTGCCCCGGAATGATCGAGCCGGTGCTAATCGGGTTGCCCTTGGAGTCGCTGATCGTATACGACTGCGTGCCGTCGGCGGCAGGCTTGCCGAACACCATTTTCACCGGCATCGAGTTTTCAATACCGGCGCGCAACTGGGCAGTGTCAGTGCCGCCATGGATATCCAAAGGCACTGTCAAGGCCGGCTGGGTAAAGGTGCCCGTGCCACTGTTGGTCTTGCTGCTGGTACCTGCCAACGGGCCGGCAAACGCCAGTTTGTTCGCATCGGTGAGCGCCACGCCAATACCGCTGGCGCCCGTGGCGGTGGGGCTGACCTTGAAGCTGTCACCAAACGCCATGGTGCCCTTGCCGTCCAGCGCCAGGGTGAAACCATCCAGGGTCGGCGGCGGTGTAGCGCTCATGTCAAAGGTGCCCATGGCCTTGCCGTCCGAGCGCAACACCGTGATCTTGTTAGGATCGGTCTTGTCGCTGAAGGTCACGGTGTAGTCAAACGTGGACAACTGACTGCTGTCCTTGATCGTCACGTTCAGGTTGCCCGCGCCGGCGCTGTTGCCCGAGGCACCCTGGCTGCGCGAGGCAATGGCGGCCGCGCTGTTGATGTCTTTGAACAGCGAAACGCCAAAGTCACCATTGAGGTCCAGGCCCTGGCCCAGTTGGTTGTTGAGCGTGTCTGCCGTGGCGATGGCGATACGGCCCAGTTCATTGATGGCCGGCATCAGGGCATCGCTGCGATAGCGCAACAGGCCGCCGATGCTGCCGCCGCTGATCACCGAGCCCAGGTCCAGGGTGGTGCCGTTCATGTCCAGCTGGATGGTGTATTGGCTGTTATCGGTTTTGCTTGGCGCGGCGGAAATCTTGTTGGAGATCCCGCCCTCTACCAGAGACTGGCCGCTGCCGGTGGTCACGCTGAATTGGCCGTTTTTCTCGGTGGCCGTCACGCCAATCAACTCATTGAGCGAACGTACTGCCTCGTTACGCGAGTCCAGCAGGTTGGCCGGGGCGCTGTTGGAGCTGCCTTGGGCCTGGGAGATCTGCTGGTTGAGGGAGGCAATCGAGGCGGTCAATTGGTTGACCTGGTCACTCATGCTGCTCAGTTGGTTGTTGATCGTCTCTTTCTGCTGAGTCAACTGCGTGGAGATCGCGTTGAAACGGCTGCTCAGGGTCTGGGCGTTGGTCACCAGCAGTTGGCGGGCCGACAGGTCGCTGGGGTTGGACGCGGCGGTTTGCAGGGTGGCGAAGAACGAACTGAGCACCGAGGACAGGCCGGTGGTTTTGTCCGACAGCACTTTGTCGACGGCCCCCACCTGGTCCAGGTACGCCTTGGCGTCGTTATTGAGCGCCGTGCTGTTCTGGTAAGCAGTGTCCAGGTACTCGTTGTACACCCGGCGCACATCGGCCAGGGTGGTGCCGCTGCCGATGTACACGCCGCCGAACGGGTTCGACGCATTGGTATTTTGCGTGGTCTGCTGACGCGAGTACCCCGGGGTATTCACGTTGGCGATGTTATTACTCAAGACCGACAACGATCCTTGAGCGGCATTGAGCCCTGACATCCCGATACTGAGCAAACTCATGGTTCAGACCTTATAAATGTGTGGTTGCGCCAGCGGCAGCGTAGTTCTGGTAACTGTTCATGTTTTTTGCGATCTGCGAAATCTTGCTGGCGTAATCCGGGTCGGTTGCATAACCGGCTTTTTGCAACTCGCGTACAAACTGTTCCGGGTTGTCGGCTGATTTCACAACTTCTTTATAGCGATCATGGCTTTGCAGCAGGGTCACGAGGTCGTGGAAGCTGTCCTGGTAGGAGCTGTAGGAACGGAACTGCGCCGTTTCCTTGACCATCGCACCATCGCGAAACTCGCTGGTGATCGCCCGGGCCTGGCCGCCCTGCCAGCTCTGGCCGGCCTTGATGCCGAACAGGTTGTGGCTGCTGCTGCCGTCCTCGGCGCGCATCACCGATTTGCCCCAGCCGGTTTCCAGCGCGGCCTGGGCCACCAGGTACTTGGGGTCGATACCGATACGTGCGGCGGCGGCCTTGGCCATCGGCAGCATGGTGGCAACAAATTCATCCTGGGAACTGAAGGCTTTCTTCGCTGGCGCCAGCGGTGGCTGGGCAATGGCGCGGCCATACACTTGCATGCGCCCGCTCGGCACGGCAAAGCTACGCGCACTGCTGTTGATGACCGTGTCGTCGGCAGCGCTGTTACGCAGGGGCGCGGCTTTGGCTTCAACCGGAGCGTTCGGCACGATGCCCGCCAGCAGACGGTCGGCCAGCTTGCTGGGCAAGGCGATACGGCGCCGGTTCATCAGTTCCATGTCGTTGGCATGGGTACTGGCGCCCTCAGGCACAGCCACGCGATATGCCCACAAAGGCCGCTGGCCATTGGAGCGGCCCAACGGGCCTTCAGCCTGGGTACCGGCGGCAATCTCAGTCGGCACATCGACTTTCTTCACCGGCGCATCCGCCGCCGGGCCTTGCAAGGTGGCGGCCTGGGCCTCCACCGGCTTGTTCTTCTGCATCTGGCGCATCAGCACATCGGCCAGGCCGATACCACCGCCTTCGCGGGACATCGACACCGCCAATTGCTGGTCGTACATTTCCTGGTACTGCTTGGCGGCCGGGGTGTTCAGCGGGTTGTCCTTGCCCAGGGCCTCGGTGGCCGAACGCATGGACTTGAGCATCTCGTTCAAAAACAGCGACTCGAATTCCTGCGCCACTTTGCGCAGGTTGCCTTCACTGTTTTTGTCGTCACCCACCTTGAGCTGGTTAAGCCGGTTGAGGTCGGAGTAAGACCCCGAGTCCGCCGTGCTGCTGATACCGCTCTTGCGCATATCCATGGCCATGGCCTCAGATCACGATCAGGTCGGCTTGCAACGCGCCGGCCTGCTTCAAAGCTTCGAGGATCGCCATCAAGTCGCCGGGCGCAGCGCCCACCTGGTTCACCGCACGGACAATCTCGTCCAGGGTGGTGCCGGGGCCGAACTTGAACATCGGCTTGGCTTCTTGCTGGGCATTGACGCGCGAGCGCGGGACCACGGCCGTCTGGCCACCGGACAACGGCCCAGGCTGGCTGACGATCGGGTCTTCGGTGATGGTCACCGTCAGGCTGCCGTGGGTTACCGCCGCTGGCGAGACCTTGACGTTCTGGCCGATCACGATGGTGCCGGTGCGCGAGTTGATGATGACTTTGGCCACGGCCTGGCCGGGGTCGACCTCAAGGTTTTCCAGGATCGACAGGTAGTCCACACGCTGGCTTGGGTCCAAAGGCGCAGTGACACGAACCGAGCCGCCGTCGATGGCCTGGGCCACGCCAGGGCCGAGCATGTCATTGATCTTGTCGACCACGCGCTTGGCGGTGGTGAAGTCGGAGCGGTTGAGGTTCAAGGTCAGGCTGTTGCCCTGGTTGAAGCCACTCGGCACGGTGCGTTCAACCGTGGCGCCACCAGGGATACGCCCAGCCGACGGCACGTTGACGGTGATCTTCGAACCGTCGCGGCCTTCGGCGTCAAAACCACCGACCACCAGGTTGCCTTGGGCGATGGCGTAGACGTTGCCGTCGATACCTTTGAGCGGCGTCATCAGCAAGGTGCCGCCGCGCAGGCTCTTGGAGTTACCCATGGACGACACGGTGATGTCCACCACCTGCCCCGGCTTGGCGAACGCGGGCAGATCGGCGCTGATCGACACTGCCGCGACGTTCTTCAACTGCACGTTGCCCGAGCCAGGCGGTACCTTGATACCGAACTGGGAGAGCATGTTGTTGAAGGTTTGCAGGGTGAACGGCGTCTGGGTGGTCTGGTCACCCGTGCCGTTAAGCCCCACGACTAGGCCATAGCCGATCAACTGGTTGGAGCGCACGCCGGAAATACTGGCGATGTCCTTCAAGCGCTCGGCCTGGGCCACAGCGCTCAAGGCCAACAAAAGCGCCATCGCCATCAGCTGTTTGAACTTCAAAATGGCCACCTAGAAAGGGAACAGCGGGCTGAGGAAGAAGCGGTCGAACCAGCCCGGCTGGCTCGCATCGGCAAATGAACCGGTGCCCGAGTAGGTAATGCGTGCATCGGCAATGCGCGTCGACGGCACGGTGTTGTCGGTGGAGATGTCATCGGCGCGGACCATGCCGGCGATGCGCACCAACTCGTCGCCGGTGTTGAGGGTCATCCACTTCTCACCACGCACGGCAATGATGCCGTTGGGCAATACGTCGGCGACGGTCACGGTGATCGAACCGGTCAGGCTGTTGCCCTGCCCTGCCGCGCTCTTGCCGTTGGTGGCACGGTCGCCGCTGTAGCCGGCGTCCAGGCTCAGGTCACCACTGCCCAGCGGGTTGTTGGTGTTCAGGCCGCCGCCGAACAGCGAGGTCAGGCCGATGCTGGTCTTGCTGTTCTTGCCGATCTGCGAGTTGGCGTTCTTGCTGGCCTGGGTCTTCTCATTCAGGGTAATGGTGATGATGTCACCGACCCGGAACGCCTTGCGGTCGCTGTACAGGTTCTGCTCGAACCCGGCCTGGTAGATCGAGCCATTGTTGGCCGCCGCCGGCAGCGGCGTGCGTGGCAACACCGGCGCGTAGTACGGGTCATTGGGCTTTGGCGAGGGGGCGACACAGCCCGCAAGCACGGCGATCCCACTCAATGCCAACACACAAACATAGCGATTCATGACCCTAACCTCACGGTGTTGCAGGCACCCTCAAGGGCGCCCCATAGACTGATTACAGATTCTGCGTGACGAACGAAAGCATCTGGTCGGCGGTGGAAATCACCTTGGAGTTCATCTCGTAGGCGCGCTGGGTGGTGATCATGTTGACCATCTCCTCAACGGTGCTGACGTTGGAGGTTTCCAGGGTGCTTTGCAGCGTGGTGCCGAAGCCGTTCAAGCCAGGGGTGCCGATTTGCGGCGCGCCACTGGAGGCGGTTTCCAGGAACAGGTTGTTGCCCATCGCCTGCAGGCCGGCCGGGTTGATGAAGTCGGCGGTTTGCAGGTTACCGATCACTTGGGACGCCGGGTTGCCCGCGACGGTGATGGACACGGTGCCGTCGTTGCCGACGGTGAAGGTCTTGGCGTCGGGCGGCACCACGACGGCAGGCTCCAGGGCGAAACCGTTGGCGGTCACGATCTGGCCGTTGGAGTCCAGGTGGAAGGTGCCGTCACGGGTGTAAGAGGTGGTGCCATCCGGTTGCAGCACCTGGAAAAAGCCGCGGCCATTGATCGCCATGTCCAGGGGCTGGCCGGTTTGCTGCAGGTTACCGGCGCTGAAGTTTTTCTGGGTGCCGACGATCTGCACACCGGTACCCAGTTGCAGGCCCGACGGCAGTTCGCTGTCCTGGGTCGACTGGGCGCCCGGTTGCTTCTTGATCTGATAGAGCAAGTCCTGGAACTCGGCGCGGTCACGTTTGAAGCCCGTGGTCGACACGTTTGCCAGGTTGTTGGAAATGGTCGTCAGGTTGGTGTCCTGGGCGGACAGGCCTGTCTTGGCAACCCATAGAGCCGGAAGCATGCTGTTCTCCTTCGTGCGCCGGATGGTTGGCGCTGCGTTGCAAATTAGTTAATGGGCTTGGATCAGCTCATCTGCATGACGCGCGTCATGGCCTGGTCGTCTTCTTTAGCGCTGTTCATCATCTTGATATGCAGCTCGAACTGCTTGGCCAGCGCCAGCACCGCGGTCATTTCTTCCACGGCATTGACGTTGCTCGCCTGCAGGAAACCCGAGGTCAGCCGCACATTCGCGTCGGCCTGGGCCGGTTGGCCATCCTTGGTGTGGATGGTGCCGTCCAGGCCCTTGGTCATGTTCTTGAGGTCAGGCTGGACCATCTTGATACGGTCCACTTCCGCCATCACCCGCGGACCTTCGCCCATGGCACGGATGCTGATGGTGCCGTCCGAACCCACTTCGATTTTCTGCTGGGGCGGCACGGCAATCGGGCCACCGTTGCCCATGATCGGCATACCGTTGCCGGCCCGCAGCACGCCCAGGGCATCCACGTTCATGCTGGCGCTGCGCACGTAGGCTTCGCCGCCATCCGGGGTTTGCACCGCCATCCAGCCGTCGCCGCTGACGGCCACGTCGAGGTCGCGGCCGGTTTCGATCATCGCGCCCGGAGAAAAGTCAGTGGCCGGCCGCTCGGTCATGGCAAACGCCCGCGCCGGAAAGCTGTCACCGAACACCGGCATCGAACGCGCCTGCTCCAGGTCGCGCTGAAAGCCGTTGGTGGAAATGTTCGCCAGATTGTTGGCATGGGCCTTCTGCGCCAGTGCATTCTGGCTGGCGCCGGTCATTGCCACATAAAGGTACTTGTCCACGCTCTATCCTCTTTCTGACGGACGCTTGCCGCCCACCGCTGTACTGAGGAGGCTTAAGCAATTTGCGAACCAACTTTTCAAAAGAGGCCAAAGTCCAGGCGCGGCGGGGGTTTCGTGGAGGTATCTGAAATAGGCAAGGGAGAAACAGTCGAAAAAACGGCGGACTACTGCCGCCAGCGGCAAACACCGGCCTGAAAAACGACAGAGCTCAAATGTGGGAGCGGGCTTGCCTGCGATAGCGGCGGAACAGGCACTGATATGCCAACTGACAGTCCGCTATCGCAGCATAGATATCTACACAACCTTGTGGGCTGTAGCAGCAAACGGTAACCACGATGCGAAGCGAGTCGCTCTTGATCTGCTTTTGATCTTGATCTCAGGCGCCCCGTTAAACCACGCTGGCCGAACGCAGGCTTGAATTCGTGGGTAACCCGGCAGGACGCCGGGTTA
>NZ_WKCD01000113.1:0-15780 GCF_021606625.1 Pseudomonas sp. PA-4-8C | reverse complement strand
AACCTTCATGACCAGCACCATGCCGCGCTCGGGGGCACGAATGACTACCCGCGACAAACGATCACGCAGCGCCGCTTCCCGCTCCTGAAGGTCGAACACCTGGGCCTGGACTTCAGACAACTCATTAGCCACATCCGAGTCGAATTTCTTTTTCAATTGCACAATCTGCAGCTCGGTTTCACCGATCTGCAGCTTGGTCTTGGTGATGCTCGACTGATGGTCCGCGACTTCAGTCTTGAGCAGATCGAGCTTGCGCTCTTGCTCGAGCAAACGCTGATTGTCGATGAAGCCCTCGGCCAGCAGTTCTTTCAACTGCTTGATTTCACCGGTGTAGGACTTCTCCAGGTTGCGCTTGGTGCGGATCATGTCGTCGAGGCCGGCGATCTGCTCCTTCATCTGCGCGATCCGTTCGCGATTAACTGAAATCTCACCCATTAGCGAGTCATGTCGAGCCCTGAATACCTGCAGCTCTCCGCCCAGCGCCTCTCTGGCCCGCTCAGAGTCGGTGCCATCCATGGTTACCGCCGGGATATCCTGCAGACCATCACGCTCCGCACGCAGGCGTGCCTCCTTATAGCGGCCGACAATCAGCTGATTGCGTGTAGATTCGTACTCAGCACTGAGCTGTGCTTCATCCAGCACGATCAGCGGATCGCCTTTTTGTACCAGATCGCCATCGCGAGCCAGCAGCTCCTTGACGATGCCGCCCTCCAGATGCTGCACGGTCTTGCGGTAGTTCTGTACGGTTACCACACCGGAACCGTGCACCGCATTGCTCAATGGGGCGAAGGCAGCCCAGGTGCCGAAGACGCCGAAGGTGATCACGATAATGGTGATGCCGATACGGCGGATGCCGCGATCGGAGGTCGGCATGTCATCGAAGTTATGGTCGAACGTGGTGATCGCTTTACTGCTCATCTGGAAATCCCTTCACACGCCGGGGCTGGTGGTGGTAACCGGCACAGCGGCGGCCGGCGCTGGTGGCGCTGATTTTGGAGCGGCAGGCCCAGCCGCCGGATGCTGCGGTGCATCAGGCTGAGAGACGCGCTGCTGACCCTTGGCCTGCTGAGCCGCCAGTTCAGCGATGACCCGGTCGCGGTCGCCATACAACGAAATGGTGCCGGCCGACATCACCAGCACGCGATCCAGACGACTGAGGATGTTGGGGCGGTGCGACACGATAAATACCGTAGCGCCGGTTTCCTTGAGTTTCTGCAACGCCACGCCCAGGGCGCGCTCGCCGACATCGTCCAGATTCGAGTTGGGCTCGTCGAGCACGATCAGTCGCGGGTTACCGTAGATGGCACGGGCCAAGCCGATACGTTGGCGCTGGCCGCCCGAAAGGTTGACTCCATCCGAACCAATCACGGTGTCATAGCCGTCGGACAGCATAAGGATCATTTCGTGAACGCCGGCCATTTGCGCGGCTTGCACGACCTTGTCCGGGTCAACCTTGTCGAATCGAGCAATATTTTCGCTGATGCTGCCTTCGAACAGTTCGATGTCCTGCGGAAGGTAGCCGACATAAGGGCCCAGCGCATGCTTGTCCCAGCTATGGATGTCGGCGCCATCCAGGCGTACCACGCCATGCTGCGGCGGCCAGATACCCATGATTGCCCGTACCAGTGTGGACTTGCCCGCGGCACTTGGGCCAACGATACCGACAATGGACCCTGCAGGTGCCGCGAAGCTGATATTGCGGATAACGGGCGCTTTCGCGCCCGGGGGTGCAACGACCAGGTTTTCCACCTGAATGTGCCCTTCCGGCGCGGGCAGCGGCATGCGCTCCGGCTCTTTGTTGAGGTCATCCATGACCTTGCTCAGGCGATCGTACTGAACCTTGGCAGCGACGAAACCCTTCCAGCTGCCGATCATCTGATCAATAGGCGCCAGGGCGCGACCCAACAGCAGAGAGCCCGCCATCAGCAGGCCAGGATTGATTTCATGAGTGATCACCAGGTAGGCGCCAATGCCCAGCATGATTGACTGCGACCAGGTGCGGAATGTTTTAGAGATGGTGGTGACGATACCGCCCTTGTCACTCGCCTCGGATTGCAGCAGCATGATTCGCCGTTGACGCTTGGCCCAGCGATTCATCAGTGTCTCGAGCATGCCCATCGACTCGATGACTTCAGCATTGCGCAAGGTCTTGGTAGTCACCATGTTCGAGGCTACGTTTTCCTTGTTGGCATTGGCCAGGGCATTGGCAGTCAAGCGGTGGTTGACGAAGGCGAGCACGGTCAAAACTGCGCCGCATGCCAGCGTCATGTAACCGAACCAGGGATGGAACAGGAACATGACCAAGGTGTAGATAGGGAACCAGGGCGCGTCGAAAAAAGCGAACAGCCCATTGCCGGTGAAGAACTGCCGCAGCGCAGTGAGGTCATTCAACGACTGAGCGGTAGCGTCTCCGCCACCGCTATTCAGTGCTCGTTTGAAGCTGGCACGGTAGACATCGCGACTGAGCATCACGTCGAGCCGGTTGCTGATGCGCACCATCACCCGCGATCGCACCCACTCAAGCGACCCCATGGTCGCCAGCAACAAGGTCAGAATTACAGTCAGCATAAGCAAGGTCGAGGTGCTGCTTGATGGGACCACACGCCCGGATATCTGGATCATGTAGAACGTTGGCACGAGCATCAGCGTGTTGACGAAGAAGCTGAAGAAACCGACCGAAAGGAAGCTGCTCTTGCAGGCTTTGAGGGCGGCTTTAAGGTTGTTTTCGGATAGTGAACTCATGGTATCCATACTGAGGAGGGCAAAAAACGGGAATTAGTGTAACACTCGAATAGAGGCGGCAGCGTGCCTGATCCCCCACAGCGTCGCTTGACGAGCCGATGAAGCGCTTCATTTATGAAGAATTAATGACAAGCGTCAACAAACGAGCATGAGTGAACTTTCAGATTCAACTTAGATATCACAATGCCGTCAGCGAAATTGCCTAGCGACCAAAGGTACTAATCGGGCAGCCCCAGCTAATTACTGATCAGGCCCCCTGAGAACCGTACGTGCGATTTTCACCGCATACGGTTCAAGCCGTTAGTAAGCCTTCCGAGGAAGACCGGCGTATGGGTCTCTCTTCATCTCTGGAGCCAATACACCTTTGCAATCAGTTCCGAGTCGACTACGCCTCCCTCCTATAGTGGTGATAGGTGGCAGGCCGCAGACACGCGCTTTCGCCCGTGCTCTGTCATGCTGGCCTGCTCTCGCTACTTCTGAGATAGTCCCATCAGACTTTATGCGATCAACGACCGCGCAGAAGTCTGCCGGGTTTCCCGTGGGGTGATGTTCCAGCCCCTATCCGAACCCTTACAGCCCGGCGTTCGCTTTCTCTGCGATCCCTTACCCACACGGCCAACAGCTCACCTTACGGCTCACCTGCCCAAAAGTCAGCAGTATGGGCTTACCACGTTCCTTGCCTGTCACACGACCAGGTTAGGGCCTGCCTTTTCGCCGGGAGCCTTGTGATGACGTATTTCCGAATCCCACAGAAATAACAAACTCACTACCTCTCGGTTCATGCCTGTCAGCCACTTTGATATGTTTTCAGTCACGGACTTTATCAGCAGTTCGCTTGCGTTGCTCATACTGGCCAGCCTGGCGCCTAAAACCGGTACGACTCCGAGTATTTGTGCTTCACCTCGCAGCGAAAGCACACCGTCAAGGGGCTGCGTTGCCACAAGAGCTTCACACACCACCGTTACCAGCGATGCATGTCTTGTTAGGCTACCGCTGGTCATACGGTGAGTCCGCTGCCAATCCGTACTTGCAATGGCTGGACAATGACAGGTAAAGCCTCGTGTCGCACAGAATGGTCTGAAGTAGGCAGCTCTTTTTCGACTGCTGAGCCATAGGGGATTCAAAAAACGGCAGCCGTTCAAGATCGATCAAGTCTGCCGCCTATTTCATGCATTTTTTCCGCAGCAAGCGCCTTGAAGCGACTATTTCCCTCATTACGGGCACACCTCTCCCGCGCCGGAAAGCAAATGTCGACGTGCTATCCACAGGTTCGACAGGTAGAACAACTTTACCACCTGAGCAGTGTTTTTAACCAAGCCTCGAAAGCGCACTTTCGTATAACCAAACTGACGCTTGATCACCCGAAATGGATGCTCAACCTTGGAGCGAACCTGAGCATTGGCTCTCTCGAACTTGCGTATTGCTTTGTACAACATGCTGAGCTTTCCGTGCTTCTTGTAGACCCGGCGCCGGGCTACAACCTGCCAGATGACTTGGCGTTCAGCATGCTCTTTGCGCTTCTCGACACCGGTATAGCCTGCATCGGCGCAGACCACGTTCTCAGCACCGTTTAGCAGTGTGTCGACTTGGGTCACGCGCGCCACGTTTGCCTCCGTGACCACCACGCTGTGCACCAGCCCTGAGTCATCGTCGACACCAACGTGCGCCTTGGCGCCGAAGTAATGCTGGTTGCCCTTCTTCGTTTGGTGCATTTCCGGGTCGCGCTTGCCGTCCTTGTTCTTGGTCGAACTGGGTGTATGAATCAGCGTGGCATCGACGATGGTGCCTTGTCGCAGTGACAAGCTACGATCGCCTAGACAGCCATTGATCACGCCGAGAATGCCAGTGGCCAACTCGTGTTTTTCCAGTAGGCGACGGAAGTTGAGAATGGCAGTTTCGTCCGGGATTCGCTCAAGACTCAGATCGGAAAACTGGCGCAAGATCGTCGTCTCGTAAAGCACCTCTTCCACCGCCGGATCGATGTAACCGAACCAGTTCTGCATTAGATGAACACGCAGTATGGCCATCAAGGGATAAGCCAGAAGACCCACTTCGCCCTTCAGGTAATGAAGTTCGATCAGGGCAATCAAACCCTTCCAGAGCACGATCCGATCCATCTCGATAAGGTACAGCTCCTTGCGGGTCCGCTTGCGCTTACCGGTGCACTCGGATCGGCGAAGGTCATTTGCTTCATCATCGAATGGCTCGGCGATTGGCGTCCGGTGATTTTGCCAAATCAGGAAGCCTTTTTCAGAATCCCCCTAAGCCCAGACGCTTATCAGCACCCATATCATGCCCAAGCCAAAGCATTGACGGATGATATTATTAACGCTACAAGCATATGAAAATCTATGGATTTTTGAACTATAGCGTGGGTCGTCGCAGCGCTCGCATCGCACTCAATCCACGCCTGCGCTCATTGAGCCGGGTTTAGCTCAGTGAAAAAATGAAAATTTTTTTACAATGTGAGTTGACAACGTTTTCACATCCCTGCATCTTCGTCCCTCGGATGGAGCCTTCGCTGTCCGTTCCAGGTGTATGCACGGGTTTGAGCAAGTTAGCTGCCAGTGTTTTTGTTTAAAAGGAGCTTAACAACGCCATGTCCTCGCCTTCGCAGCCGCTAGATGGCCTGAAAATCAGCTCGAGAGTCACCCTGCTCGAGACGGGCATGTACATCTTCCGGTACGCCTCTCAGCCGCCCGCCGACAAGCCTGTTTGCATAGCTTTGCAGCAAGCGCCGCTCGGGAAGGGCTCGATCGATTTCTTCCCCGCCGAGGGTGTCAGCAAAAACATGCTGAACAAGCTGGGCGACACCATCGTTGCTCGCGTCAAGGGCGGCGTGACCACGGTTCTGATAACCGAATACCACATGTTCGACGACGTTATCGACCCGGTTGACCTGCGCATAGACCGCATCGACAGCTCCCCTGCCATCATGCGTGCGTTTGCCGTGGTCGCCACCAGCGATCCGGAACTGGCGTTGGAAGCCAGCACTGCGCCCATGGCACTGGAGCTCACCGCCCACCTGCAACATGCCGGCGAGGTTTTCTCGAGTGAAGGCTGGGTAGGCGCGCCTGACAGCGAAGAATTCATCGAAGCGTTCGCCATTGGTTGGCCAGATAAGCCAGCGGGTGCAGACCTGCTTTACACCTGCATGGTGGCCGGCTCCGGTCCCAGCCGGAATGTCTCGAGCGGCACCGTCGTCGGCATTCGCGGCGAGGGCCTGCCACTGATCTGCGCCGGCTTCAGTCTGGTCGGGCCGCGACGCAAACATTACGAACTTTCCGGTCACATCGTTTTCGGCAACGCCGAACCACAACGTTTGATCGCCGATCAGATGATGCATGGCCCCACTGGCAACGAGCCACTGGTGGCGCTGCATATCGCCATTACTCCCGTCACGAAGATGAACGCTGACCGCTCTAAGTCTCCGTGGGAAAACTCTGCTTACCAGCAGAAAATAAGTGTCGCAAGCCAATTGGCTTGAAGTCGTAGGAATCGATCATGCAATACGATAGCCCCGTTTCGTCTACCGAGTTTCAGTCTTTCCTGACAGCTACTACTCTGACTGACAGCACTGTCAACGCCATCAGCTCGCTGCTGGGCCTGGACGCTGAAGGCGCCACCGTGAACGTTGCTAGCTTCGACGGCGTGAACCTGGAGCTGCCAGCTGGCGGCGCAGTAGATGTTGTTACTGGCGAAATCGCTGGCGTTGCAACCGACCTGGTGACTCTGGACCTGTCCGAAGCTGAAGCTGCTGGCGCTCGCGCTTACATCCTGGAGAGCGATGCAAGCCTGAACGTTACCCTGCAAGGCCAATCGGGCACTGCCCCTGCTGCCTTCGCTGCTCTGGCTGCCGACATCGCTGTCAGCGCTGACGCCAACGCCGAAATCGGCCTGGTTGTCACCACTGGCAACGGCAACGACGTGATCACCGTCAATGGCGACCAGAACACCTACATTGACGGCGGCGACGGCAACGACACCATCGTTACCGGCAACGGCAACAACACCGTTGTCGCTGGCGCTGGCAACAACAACGTCAAAACCGGTTCTGGTAACGACACTGTCGTCCTGAGCGGCGTCAACCACACTGACATCGTCGACACTGGCGCTGGTTACGATGTGGTTCAGCTGGACGGTTCGCGTGATGATTACGCGTTCGCTACCAACTCCAACTTCAACGTTACTCTGACCGGTAGCCAAACCGCTTCGATCTCCAACGCTGAGTTCCTGACCTTTGTTGAAGGCGATACCGTTGAGACCGTTGCACTGGCTCACAGCGAAGCTGAAGCTTCTGCCCTGCGTCTGTACCAAGGTATCCTGGGCCGCGATGCAGATCTGCAAGGTGCCAAGGACTTCGTAGGCGCTGTTAACGGTGGCACTTCGCTGACCGACATCGCTAACCTCTTCCTGAACTCCTCCGAGGTCAAGGACGTTGTTAACGCTACCGACATCAACGACCTGTACCAAGCTCTGCTGGGCCGTGACGCTGACGAGCAAGGCGCTTCGGATTGGGCTGGCCTGCTGGCCAACGGCGGTTCGCTGAGCGACATCGCTGCTGCGATCGCAGTTTCGCAAGAGGCTATCGCTGCCGATGAATCCAACGGCGAGTTCGTACGCGACCTGTACGAAAACGTCCTGGGCCGTGAAGCTGAAGAAGAAGGCCTGAATGCTTGGGTCGGTCAGCTGTTCAACGGTGCAAGCCGTTCCGAAGTAGCTTCCGCCATTGTTGGTTCCGCTGAAGCTCAGACCAAGTCCGATGCAGACTTCATCGAAGGCCTGTACCAGACCGCTCTGGGTCGCGATTCCGATGCAACTGGCAAGGCCGCTTGGCTGGGCCTGCTGGCCAACGGCGGCACTCACGCCGATGTTGCCCTGGGCATCGTTGGTTCGCCTGAAGCTGTTGACAACATCGACAACGTCGTCGTGCTGCACGGCCAGGTGTAACTAGCCCTATCGTAGCGATGCGTATGCCCGGCCGCAAGGTCGGGTGTATGCGAAAAGGGGCGACTTCCGGGTCGCCCCTCTTTTTTATTTCTTCTAAAGCCAAGTTTATGTCCAGACACCTCGACCATGGGCGAGAAACGCTCATGGACATTTTCCACCGCCATCGCCAAGCCAACGAGCACAGCCTCGCGGCTACTGCGCTCGAGCGTGCCATGCAGATCGCTGAGTACCGGCCGGAAGCCTTGGTGTGGAAAGGCATCGCGGCACTTCCGCAAACGCCTGACCTGGCTTTTATTTATTTTGCCAATGCAGCCCAGGCGCTGCCCGACCGTGCCGACATCCATGCACTGGTTGGCCGCAGCCTGTTGGCGCAGGGCCACCTCAAACTCGCTACCCGCTACTTGACAACAGCCTGGAAAACCCACCCCAATGATTTGGCGCTGCGCATGACGCTGTGGCAGGCCCGCAGTCAGTCGGAAGCTCCCGCCGAGCTGCGCCGGATGATCCTTGCCCATTTGCCTGAAATCCATACAGCGCAGGAGCTCTCGCAAGTGCTCAAGCTACTGGCCACGCAAACCGACGCCCCGGGTAAGGTTGGGGTGGTGCGCTACGTACCTGAACAACGCGTGATCCAGGGCTGGGCGATCGATCTGCACAATTTGCAGACCCCGGTTGCACTAAGACTCGAAGCCAATGGCGTTAGTATCGACACCCACGCCAGCGCACCACACCCACTGCTCAGCGCTGCAGGCCTGCCCACGACCCATGGCGGCTTGCGCGTGAACGTACCCAATCCAACTGCGGCAGTTCACCTGCACTTTGCTGATAGCACACCGCTGCTGGGGAGCCCGGTGTTTGCCATGCAAGCATTTGTGCCGCCGCCTGCAGCGGGCGGGCGCGGCGATAAGCAGCCGGTGGATGTGCTGATACCGGTATACGCTGGCCTTGATGAAACGCTGGAATGCATCAATAGCGCGCTTGAGGCACGCAAGCTCAATCGCACGCCGCATCGCTTGGTTGTTGTCGAGGACGCCACTCCCCTGCCCGCCCTCGCCAAGGCATTGAGGGTGCTCGCGAGCAAAGGCAAGATCACGCTGGTGAACAATGCGGTGAATCTGGGCTTCATTCGCAGCATGAACCGTGCCATGGCGCTGAGCCCGAGCAAGGATGTGGTGTGGCTGAATGCCGACACTCGCGTGCATGGCAACTGGCTTGATCGTCTGCGCCAAGTGGCCTACAGCGATGTCAGCATTGCCTCGGTGACGCCGTTCACCAACAATGGCGAGCTGATGAGCTTTCCTCAGAGCAGAGCCAGCCACCCCATGCCCAGCGCCACGGCGCAGGCGCAGCTGGACGACCTCGCCCGACAGACCGACAGCTCACCGGTAGAAATTGAGACCGGTTGCGGGTTCTGCCTGTACATCAAGCGCAGCGCGCTGGATCAGGTGGGTTATCTGGACGAGGTACACCTGGCGCGCGGCTATGGCGAAGAAACGGACTGGTGCCTGCGGGCTCGCAGTCTCGGGTGGCGTCATATGGGCGCAGCGAATGTATTTGTCGCGCATCAGGGCGGGATTTCATTCGGCGCCGAAAAAACGCTGCGCGTGGCACATAACAACGCCATCCTGCGCAAGCGTTACCCTGACGCTTCCGCTCGCTACAATGCGTTCTGCCTCCGCGATCCGATCAAACCGGTCCGTGACCAATTGCAGCGTGCCCGCGTAGCCAATCTGGCGGGTCTAAGCACCGCTGCACAAAAAGCATTTTGGAGCGAGCAGATTGCCCAAACCCTTCATATAAGTGGCGGCGATGCACACAGCGAATCGGTATTCAGCCTCGCGTGGCGCCACGAGCATCATCGCGTCTGGGCTACGCTGCAGGCGCCTATGCGGCCGCTGTCGCTGAGCCTGGAGTTCGAGCTGCCGGGGCAGTATGAGCAATTGCTTGAGACATTGCGGTTGCTGCCAGTTTGCGAAATTCAATATGAGCAGCTGACCCGCTGCCCTACTGAACTGTGCGGGCTACCTTCCCTGCTCGGACTGCCCTATCGGATCATCTGCCGGGACGACCGGCTCCTCAGTCAGGACGACACCTTCGACTGGCAGCGCTTTGCCTGCGCAGCAGCTGCCATCCAGCTACCTTGGCAAGCGTTGCAGGCAGGCTACGCTAATAGACTTCCAGACGCAGCCTTGCTGCCTACCACCCATGCCCCTGCATCCGTAGCAGACCCTGTAGCGGCTGCAACCCTCCAGCGAGTATTGCTGATCGGCGACAGCCTCAGCCGGCCAGCCGTCGCCCAGCGCTGGCTAAGCCTGGCGAGACAGGCCATTCGTGAACAATTACCGCTGATACTGTTAGCCAAGGATGATGGGCCTTGGCTCAAGGCTCTAGAGGCAACCGGTGTCGTTCATCGGCTTCCGCTGCTGCACGATTTCAGTCTAGCCGAGCGCGCTCGCGCTGCGGGCTGCGGCGCCGTGCTAAGCCTCGATGATGCACCAGGCGCCGACTGGAACGCTCCAATGCTCGCCGAGACGCTGGCTGTGCCACTGTTTGCCAACCCAGGTGCGGTGGCGACCGAAGCCGGTGCGAGCGCTTTGACTTCTTTACCCTTTTCAGTGAGCCAGGCCTGATGACTCAAGATCTCTTGGAAAAACCCCAGGCGGGCCAACACCCAGTACTGCCATGCGCGCATGCCGGTGTCATCCTTGGCCTGCAAGGTGACGTGTTACACGGCTGGGCGATGAATATGGCACAACCAGATCAACGCCCGATTGTGGAAGTGATCATCGATGGCGCACCGGTCGCGCTTGCCCGGGCAGACCAGTATGAGCCTTTGGCCCCCGCCGGGGACGAGTTTCACGGGTTTACCGTGCAACTGCGACAGAGTTGGTTGGATGAAGCAGCGGTGATTGCAGTGCGGATTGCCAATGGTAGTTTTTCGCTAAAAGGCACTGTATTGCTACCGGCCAGAGCTCCTCTGGAGGTCTCGGCCATTGCTTCGCAGGTGTGGCACACAGGAGGATTACGCATTGGTGGTTGGTCGTGGGACCCTCTATCCCCATTGCGTCATGTCGTAGTCACGGTACGTGAAGATAATGTGGTAATAGCGACCACTACCTGCAATATTCACAATCAGGCATTAGCCTATCGGTCGACAAGCGATCACGGCTTCTCGATTGACCTGCCGTGGCGGTTGGCCGACGGGAAGGTCCATTTTCTGGAAATATTCGACGACAGTGGTAACCCGCTAGCTGGTAGCCCTATCAGGTTGTGCTGCTGGCCTGAAGGAGCCGAGGGGCTCCTACGCCAACTTGACTCGACGCAGGCTCCCGAGACAGTAGCTCTCCTATCACAGGTGGTCAGAGAGCAAACGTTACTACTTCCAAAGAGCGCCGGTTGGCAATGCTACCCTGAATGGTTTGAAGTTTTCCAAAGCAATAAAGCTTCAAATAATTCGAAGATACAAGGACGTATTGGCCTGCTCCTAATTAGCAATGGCGACCCACTTGCAGAGCAGCGTAGCCTGAATAGCTCGATATCAAATGGTACAAGCCTTAACAGCGAAGTCGCCAAGACATCCACCGACCTAATGCTCGCCGTTACAAAGCTCCTAGATGCAGGGTGTGACCGTATTATTCCATTGCATGCAGGTGATCGACTTGCTCCCCAAGCGATGACAGAGCTAAGCGCACTGCTCGATGACGGCAGTGCATGGGGCTATGCTGATTGTGATCGCGACGGCCAGGACGGCGAGCGAAGTCTGCCATGGTTCAAGCCCGCCTGGGATATCGACCTATTTATCGGTGCCGATATTTTCACACCAGGTGCAATATTCAGTGCGGAAGTAGTGCAAAAAGCGCTGGGGCTGCTAGCTGCGCGAACAACCGCATCAGCTACAGGATGGCATGATTTGGTCGCAGGCATTGTATTGGCCACTGAAAATTGTGACGCCAGTGTCGTGCACCTGCCAAAGGTGCTGTATCACCGGGCCTTAGACCAACCAGCTAGTCCCGAGCAGGGTGAGCCCTCACTTAGTCGCTTGCACGCCATACAGTGGTTATGTGCTCAACTTGCACTGGGTTCACAGGTAACTCAACTTGCTGACTTTCCAGCGCTGTTAAGGGCACACTGGCCATTACCTGCTCAATTGCCGCGGGTATCTTTAATTATACCCACACGCGATCAGTACGCGCTGTTGAAGACCTGCGTAGAGGGCTTGCTCGAGCACACTGACTACCCAGATCTTGAGCTGATCATTGTTGATAATGATTCGACTGACCCTGACACACTTGATTACCTCTCTGCCGTAGAGAAGCGCGGCGTTAGAATCCTGGCTCATCCTTACCCGTTCAACTACTCGACTATCAACAACTGCGCAGCAGCGATAGCAACGGGCCATATAATCGGCCTTGTAAATAACGATATCGAGATCATGGACAGCTGTTGGCTTCGGGAGATGGTTGCCCAACTCCACCGCCCTGGAGTGGGGGCGGTCGGCGCTAAACTAATGTGGCCCAATCGTATAGTTCAGCACGGGGGGGTGGTCGTAGGTGTCAATGGCTTGGCAGCGCATACTGGTAATTTCTCACATGAAGGTGATCCAGGCTATCTGGGGATGAATCAGATAACTCGACGTCAGAGCGCTGTTACCGCCGCGTGCTTGGTTATGCGCAAGTCAGTATTTGATGAAGTTGGCGGATTGGATGAGCTAGCGTTCCCCGTAACATTTAATGATGTGGATCTCTGCTTACGCATCCAAGAACATGGGATGCACATTGTCTGGAGCGCTTTCGCTCGCTTGATCCATGCCGAATCCGCTAGTCGAGGGAAAGATTTATCCCCCGAGAAGAAAGCGCGTTCTAAACGCGAACAACGAAATTTTTTGGAAAGGTGGGCACAATACGGCTCTGTGGACCGCTACTACCACCCCTCGCTTAGCCTGGACTATTTAAGCGGCCCCTATGGGGGCTTAACCATGCACCAAAGCAAAATCAAGCCACGGACCCAGCTGTTAGGATTGCACAAACCCTGACGAAAGCCCGAATCAGGATAATTACAGAATTATTTCTTTTATAGAATTCATGGATGCGACGCTGAAACAAAATGAAAAAGCCCTCAATTTTATTTGTATCCAATACATCGAGACATAAACGGCCCTACTACGACCCTTCAACTCGATATCGCTGCTTCAATTTTGCGCAGAGCTTATCCGCGCTAGGTCATCCAACATCATGCACAACCCAGGCGATATTCCAGAGTCAACCTGCAATATTTGCCAACTACGATTACTATGTTTTTCACCGGCCTGCGCTCACCGCAGAGCTGGCTGAGTTCATCATGGCCATGCCTACTGAACGTGTAGTCGCGGACTTTGATGACCTTAACTTCAGCGTACTCCACGCCATTGAAACACCCGCAGTCAGAACCCGATCTGAAAACGTGTCAACTGTGAGTAAGAGCCTTGCAAAAATCGCTGGCGCCGCTTCGCTATTTACAAGATTCAGCTCATCCACTACACCACTGGCGGAGCACTTATCAACTCTGTTTTCCGCGAAAAAGTCTGCTGTAATCCACAATGGAGTAGATCCGACGTTCGCCGGGATTTCCGAAATGGTGCGTGAGCGAAATCCAGTTGGTAAGCGCCCTTACACTTTCGCTTATTTCCCTGGCACAGCCTCCCACAATCCTGACTTACAGATGATTGAAGAGCCACTAAGAGAAGCCTTGGACTCTAATTCTTCAATTAAACTGATGATTGCGGGCCCCGTTAAAATACCAAACTCTTTGAGCAGGTATTCGGATCAAATTCACAAAGCTGATTACGTAGCCTTTCATGAATTACCAAGATTGATGGCCAAGAGCAAATTCGTTCTCGGCCCTTTAGAAGACACAGAATTTAACCAATGCAAAAGTGGTCTGAAATTTTTTGAAGCCGCCTTATCAGGTTGCACAGTGATCGGCACTCCAATTCCCGACATTGATCGCTTTGAATCGATTTTATTGAGAAAATGCAGATCCACGGATGACTGGAAAGAAGCGCTCCTAGCGCCTATCAGCCATTCGGAGAACGAGCTAGAAGATGCAGCCAGAAGCGTTGATCTAGAAGTCTCTGCCGAAAAGCAAGTCGCCAAATGGGTTAATGAGTTTATAGAACAATGAAAATTCTACTTTATGTCGAACCACATCCCGTCCGCGATAGCTTCGAAGAGTTTTCTGGTATCGGCGCGTACCTAGCGGAATCACTGCTAAAACAAATTGATTCCAATGATTTGGACTTACGGATACTTTCCAATAACGCTGTTATTGATGTGATTTGCGGTAAGGTTCCTCAGGCCTCCATAATCTGTGAGCGGCCAACGGGCATCGAATCCAAACAGATTGAGGACTATAAATCAGCGTGGGGTAAAAGTAACATTGATGTATGGATTGACCTTACAAATGGTACCGGTCTTGCATCAGACCTGTACGTATCAATGTTGGGCCGCATATATCAGAAATACCCGTTCGATGCAGTAGTACTGTGGTCTGAAAATGGTGCGGTAAGACGCTTCTGCGATACGTATGATCTTATCGTTCTGCATGGCGAACTTGGTCCTACGCGTTCGCCTTTTATTGAGACTATGTATTTCGACCCAGCAGGAACAAATGGGAATGCCGCTGCTAGACAAGCTATGATTTCCGACTTGTCGCTAAAAAACTACCCGGTACAGACCTGGCTGGGCCCCAAAAGTCGGCACGAAAACAACCCTGAAGGTATTGGCATAGTTGACGTACCCTACACTGCAACTCCAGACCCTATAACCAGCCTTGTTAAGTTCCCGTTTATCTATGTTCCTCTGCAATTAGCAGATGACCTAAATACAATAAAAAATTCAGATTTCGAAGGCCCACTGGATTTTCTACAGAAAGTCCTTCCCGACTTCATTAGCCAAGGCTATCACGTGGTAATCAAGCCACATCCGGGTTCGCTAAGCCGCCCATATAATCTCATAGAAGAAACTAAAGCTTTAATCTACGCAAGGACCTTTAACGAAAGTGTCACAATTCTTGACCGTTCAGTCACTGTTACTCGCTCACTACGCTTGATATCTCAGGCAGCATATGTGTGTACGATCAACAGTTCGGTGGGATACGAAGCACTTCTTCTAGGGAAAAAAGCTCTAATAATGGGTGACGCGATGTACGATGTAGGCGGCACCCTCAAAGTCAGCCTAGATGATATTCGAAAGCTTGAGAGAGTCCCGAACAACCCGTCTTACGTTAGAAGCTTATTTAACTTTATGTCCGGGCACCTTCTCATTAATAAGGACATTGTTGGCACAGGCAAGCCAATCGTTGACATTCTGCTATTTCTGAGGGACATGAAGAGTCAAGGCATTGCGCCAACTCAAGCATTGTACTGGCAGAACTGGATTAATAAATTCAAGTACGGAATCAATTGGCTTGATGACGATGTCGCGGATGATGAGACTGTGCCCGAACCACTCGATATCTTTGGCAATCTGAAACTCTTGGCCTCCAAAACTAAGACAATCAAGATAAGCAATGGCGTCGCTACCATTACTGCGCGTGAATCAGGGCGAGCAGTAGCGTGCGGCTCTGCCAAAGTTCTTGATAAGCTATTTGTTGGTAACATTGATATCATCTCGCCAGTGGACGGGAAGAAGGGCGTTACGAAAATAGAAGGTTGGGCGATAGATGACAAACTTCGCCAAGCTGCGCTTATACTGGTGATAAAAGACAACGCAGTCCTCTCCTCTCAACATGTGGTGGTTGCACGCTTGGACACTGCTGACTTTTTGCGCGAGCTTGCAAACTCACCCATACGCACGTTCCCCTCTAATTGCGGCTTTAGGGTAGAAGTGCCAGCTAGCATCTCGGATAAGTGCGGACATTGCATTGCCCTACTCACCTCCGACAATACTATACTCATAGTAAATGGTAAGCTGGGCTCATTAACTGGCGGTTGCAGGAGCTGAGTGCAACACAGTTACTGGATTGAGGCGGGAGCCTCGTGATGCTTGGCCATCAGCTCGGTCATGACCTCGATGGGGCACTTGAAACCGAAGCGCTTACGCGGTCGGATGT
>NZ_WKCD01000112.1:0-16119 GCF_021606625.1 Pseudomonas sp. PA-4-8C | reverse complement strand
CGCCATCTCAATCAGTCAAACCTGCACCTTCACCCCCTCGCGATCCCCCTGAGCCATCACCCTCACCGCAATCGAAGCACCGGCCAACAGCCCAACAATCCCCAGAACCTCAAGACCGGTAGGCAAGCGCTGCTCGGCGATCAGTCCAAAGGCGACTGCGAATATGGTTTCTACTGAAATAAGCTGCCCGGACAGGGCCATCGGTAGCCTTTGGCTGGCAAAATTCCAGGCCCATGCGCCGCCAACGGAGGCAACACAGGCCAGCGCCGTTGCGGCAGCCAGCACCGGCAGGGTGTTGCCCAAGTGCAGGTCCAAATGCGGGTAGGTGTACAGGTCCAACACGAGCCCGAACGGCACGAACACGACCACGCTCAGACCGGCGCCAACCATCATCAGGCCCGTCCATAGGCCTGCGTGCACCCTGGGGATTTTCGCCAGCATCTTCTGGTTGAGTATGCTGAACATTAGCCAGGTCAGCACCGCACCCACGGCGTAGCTGACCGCGACCAGGTAGGAGGTCAGGTCATTGTCTAAAACGCCGACCAAGGTGCCATAGTTTGCCGCGACCAACCCGCAAACCGCCAGGATGATTGGGACAGCGAGGCTGCTCCAGGTGGTGGTGCGTTCGATCATATTGCCTGCGACCGCAATGATGACCGGTGTAGCGCTCAGGAATGCCGGTGCGATTATAGCGCCGCCATTGAGCACACTGCCCATGATGCAACCGATGTACACCGCATAGCCAAGCACGCCAAGCAGCCCGACGTTGAGGATTGAGCGCCTGCTTAAAGCAGGGTCGCCAGGCCAATAGATGCGCAGCATCACCAGGCCGATGCAGCCGGACACGATGAACCGCAGGGTAATGAAGTCAATCGGACCGAACGCGCCCATCATGTAGGGCGATAGAAAATTAAGCGCCCAGCTAAAGGTGGCAAATACCGCAGCTGCCACCCCCAGCGCGTAGGATCTGGACATTAGCGCTCCTCTGCAGGCGACCTTTGCGGGGGCATCAGATGACAGGCCCACAATAGGTGGAAGTGCGAATTTCCTCGCCGTCATTGATGTCGATAAATTGCGAGCCATAGGCGGTTTGGGTCGGCCTGCCCCAATTGACCCCCATTCCTACGCCGCCACCGCTTTCAGACTCGCCTTCGAACATCGTTTTGTCCAATCGTGAACGCCAATCGAGAAAACGCATGGTCACCGCCAGTCGAGTCGCGAGCGGCCCTGGCAAGAGCGGTTCAGAGCGGTGCCACATCGACTTGGTGAACAGCAGTACATCGCCCAATTCAAAATCGTCTTGGGTCTTGTACGCTTCAAACAGGTCTGTGAGCAGGCTGGGCGTTTGGAACACAGCTCTCAAATGCGCGGAAAAGTCCTCCACGGAAACGCCGGCAACCATTTTTCTGGAAAGCAGGCTGGCCATCTGGAAATTCGCCTTCGCGCTATAGATGTCTTCGGCTAGATAAGCCATGCCCCCGCCTTGGCCTGAATTGTCGATAGGATCCAACGGGATCCACACGCTGAAGGCTGCGTCCTGAGGGCGGATGTACCTGAAACTCAGGGAATCGTAGTGCCAGGCAAAACCCTCTTTATGCGGGGTAAGCTCGAAACTCTGGGACTCGGTCATGATCAGCGGATGCCCGATTAACGTCACCAAGGCCGTCCTGAAAGCGATCGAGGAATAGATGTTTTTCACCGCATCGGTTGTCCCCAGATCGTAGGTCAACCGGCTGAAGGAGTCCCCGTAGGCGGACTTCGACTCCCGTGCAGAGATCACTTTCGAACGGGCCGCCTGCTTCAAGGATTGAATGGCGTGCCCAGATAAAAAGCCTTTGAGTTTGATAAACCCTTGGCGACGAAATACTTCGATTTCGTCGTGGCTGAACGAGAGGTTGTTAACAAGAGAAAGATCCTTTTCCTGAGATTGCATCAGCGTGGCCTCCTTTATGCCAGCGTTTGAACTCAAGCATGCAATAGGTGGGCGCTGGTGACTTGAACTCACACGACTGTTTTGCGCACAGAGGCGACATTGGAGGTTGTGTTGCCAGCCGACGGCGATATTGCTAGTGTCAGCTCATGACTGCCTATTGCCTCACCTCGACAACCACCACCACGACCGTTGACAGCGGAGCGTGCGAGGTGTCGTGAGCCAATAACCAACGAACTTCAAAGGCCCGCCAGCGATGGACAGGGTCTTTTTTTATGCCCTTGTGTCGCTGGTTCACACGCAAGGAGATGCACCTATGTACGCCCTCTTGATACTCGATATCCAAGTCGGACTCATCCATGGCCCGGAAAAGCCCTGGCGCTGCGACGAGCTGTTGGAAACGCTCAATACCCTGATGGACAAGGCCCGCAGCGCAGGCGCGCCGATTTTTCTCGCGCGTCACATCGGCCCCGCTGGCTCGCCAATTGAGCCGGACAGCCCACTTACGCTGATTGCACGGGAACTGAAGTTGCTGGGTGGAGAAGTGGTGTTCGAAAAGCGTCGGCCTAACGCTTTTGCGATGACTGACCTGGCTGACAATCTGCGCGCTTGCGGCGCCACCGGCGTGGTAGTCACTGGGATGAAAACGCAATACTGCGTCGACAGCACCTGCCGCGCCGCGCGTGATCTTGGCTTCGAGGCGGTGCTTATCGCCGACGGTCATACCTGTTCTGATACGCCCTTGATGAAAGCCGAGGCCATCGTGGCTCATCACAATGCCACGCTCAATGGGCCGTTCTGCCAGTTGGTTCGGGCTGAGGACTGGAGCTTTTAACAGAGCCTGACGACGGGGGACGCCAACAGGGCCGAGCTTCGGAATTTTCCCGCAAGTTGCCGCGCTGTTGGTGAACTGGCGCAACCCCCTTCACAACGCTAACTTCTCTGCGTCGCTGACGATCAGCGTCCGGCTTTGACAGGCCGAAAAGTGTAACCTTTCACACCCCGTGATAAGACGGCATGCTTGCGCATTCCGCTCCGTTCATGGCGGCTGTGCGTGGGGCATCTTCGGGTGCGCCGGGTTCCTACACTTCCGGTCTGTCAACCCGCGTACAGCTGCCACCCAACCCTGTTTGACAGCAGGGAGGAGGCAGCTCCTTAAACAGTGTGGGAGCTTCATCATGAAAAAAATCACCCCCAATCCCCCAACCACCCTCTTCACCCTCGCCGAAAACATCCACCCCGAAACCCTGCTAATCCAAGCTAGCGAAACCCTCGCCTCCCTCAACGCCATGACCACCGACCTGGCTTTCGAACTCGAAGGTGCGCACCGCCACAAGTTGCTGGCCGCTCAGCAATTGATCGTTCTAGGCGAGTTACTCGTAGAACGGGTCTTGAACACCCAACCATTCACTACCCAGACACCACAACCCTAAAACACGCAAACGGGCGAGCTGCCTCACCGCATCTCGCCCGCTGGCATCCCCTCACACTTCCCATTACCCTGACGGCCTTTATCAGACAACCGGAAGTCAGATACCCGTGCTCAAGCCCCTCGCCGTTATCGCTCTCACCGTCATGCCCTTACTCGCAACCGCTGCCGAGCTGGACGGGGTCTGGCAAGGCACCTTGGGCAAGTCCACTATCACCGTCTGTTTCAACGGCGCCGACGGGGAGCATGGTAGTTATTACTACCAGCGCATCCGTACCCCGATTCAACTGACCCAGGCCAACGACAACGCCCCTTGGGTGGAGGAAGGCAACACCGGTTTCTGGGCCCTGCAAAAACCTCAGGGCGATACCCTTTCTGGTGCATGGAGCAAAACAGATGGCGGCACGCCGCTGCCACTGGCTTTACGCCGCATTAGTGCGGACGGCTGCGGCAGCGATGCCTATAACGCGCCCATGGAAGCCGCGCCGCTGCCGATCAAGACCGAGAAGAAGACTTTCCACAACCACACCTACCAGCTCAAGACCCAAGGCCCCCGCGTCACGCTTAAGCTGGAAGGTGATGACCCGGCGGTGCAGAAGATCAACCAGCAGCTCGCCGCCCTGGCCGTCAATGACGAAGATTTAACCGACTACTTTTATGAACGGCGTGAATACCTGGGTCGAAACGGTTCGGTCTATACCAGTGAGATCGAGGTTGAGCCCGCCTATTGGTCATCGCATTTTCTCACCGTGCGGTTCTACCGCTGGGCCGCAGGCCAAGGCGCCATGGGCATCAGTTGGGGCCTTCACTCCTGGAACCTGCAAACCGGTGACAGTGTGGACCCATGGGCCTGGCTCGGCGGCCATCAGCAATGGCATGACGCCTATTCCGGCCATTTGAAGCTGCCGGCCGCCTTCAGCCCTTGGCTCGCCAAGCAAACCACCACTGACGAGGGCTGCCCGGCGATCACCGATTACTCCATCTTTCACCTCAGCTTCAACACCCAGGGCCTGCAACTCTCGACACCGGCCAATGGTGACGGTTGCGACAACGACTTGGCCTTCACCTGGGAGCAGTTGGAGCCGGTGCTGACCGCACAAGGCAAAGCGGCGGTGCCCAGCTTGAAACTGCCTTGATCCGCCGGAGAAAAACCCCACGGCCGTTCACCAAAGGTTAAGAATCGCACTCGTATACTCCCTGACTACCCATGACCGGTCGCCCGATCGGTCTCATGCCTCGGTAGCCAGACTCCATGACGCGCCCCGCTCCCCTGCTGCTCTTGCTTGCTGCTCTGTTGTTCTTTTTCGCCCTCGGCAACCATGAACTGCAAGGCTCTACCGAGGCTCGGGTGTCCGGGATCGCCATGGCGATGCACTTGGACGATGACTGGGTGGTGCCGCGCCTGTTTCGTGAACCCTTCCTGGAAAAACCGCCCCTGAGCCTGTGGCTAGACGCCGGGGCGATTCGTTTGTTTGGCGCCAGCACCGGGGCGGTGCGCTTGGCGTCGGCGTTTGCCGGGTTGTTCAGTGTGATGCTGTTGTACGGGATGCTGCGTCGGTTCGGGCGGCCGCAGACGCTGGCGTTCAGCGCTGCGCTGATCCTGGCAACCATGGCCAGTTATTGGGGCAATGTGCGGGGGGTGGGTGAGGATTCGTTGCTCAGCCTCGGTGTCACCGCTGCCCTGCTGGGGTTTTACCAGGCGGTACGGCCCGATCGTGAAGGTTCGAGTACCTGGGCCTGGGCGTTGTTTACCGCCGGGATGGTCATCGCCACGTTGAGCAAGGGCGTGTTGGGCCTGGCGATGCCGGGCATTGTGATTTTTGTGTACTTGCTTTGCACCAGCCTCATGGATAAGCGCCTGCGGCTGGGCGATTGGCTCAAGCCGGCGCTGTTCACGCTGTTGGCCTTGGTGCCGTTGCTGATCTGGCTGGGGTTTCTGTTTCAGCGCGGCGGGATGCAGGCGGTGGGTGAAGTGTTATGGACCAATAGCGTCGGGCGCTTCAGCGGTTCGTTCGTAGAAGCCGGGCATTACGAGCCGTTTTACTATTACCTCGCGAAACTGCCCGAGGCGTTCCTGCCCTGGAACATCCTGGTGTACCTGGGCCTGTGGCATTTCCGCAAAAGCCTGGTGCGCAACCGCTACCGGTTGTTTTTCAGTGTGTGGCTGGTGGCGCAGTTCACCCTGCTGACCCTGGCGTCCAGCAAACGCACGGTGTACCTGATGGCGCTGACGCCAGCCGCGGCGGTGCTGGCCGCTGAATATGCGCGGGTGTTGCTGGAGTGGGCCAAGGAACATAAGCCGGGGCTGTACCGTTTTCATCGGCGCATTATCGGTGGGGTTTTCGCCCTGGCCATCGCCTGTTACCTGAGCGCAGCGTTCTGGTTTGCACCCAAAGCCGACGCACGCCATTCATTCGTACCGGTGATCAGTCAGATCCAGACCCTGCAAGACGAAGGCAGGACGGTGGCGATGTACCAACCCAACGAGCGCATCGACGGCGCCAGCGTGTTCTACCTGCAGGCCTACTTGCCAATCCTGAACACCGAAGCCGAACTGCGTGCCTTCCTGAGCGCCAAGCCCGGCAACGTTGCGTTGACGGACCACACCGACCGGCTGAAAGCACCGGTTACGGTGATCAAGCAAATGGCGATCAACCGCCAGCCTTATTACTTCGTGGAGCAGTAAGGCCGGCGCGCGATATCAATGCTTGGTGAGCTTGTCCAGGTAGCCCATGGCAAACGCCGAGACCACGAACGTCATGTGGATGATCACGTACCACATCAGGTGCTCTGGATCGACGTTCTTGGCGTCCATGAAGATGCGCAGCAGGTGGATGGAGGAAATCGCCACGATGGAGGCCGCCACTTTCATCTTCAGCGACGAAGAGTCCATGGTGCCCAGCCAGTTGAGCTTTTCCTTGTTTTCGTCGATATCCAGCTGCGAAACGAAGTTCTCGTAGCCGGAGATCATCACCATCACCAGCAAGCCGCCCACCAGGGCCATGTCGATCAACGACAGCAGCAGCAGGATCACTTCGGCTTCCAACATGGTGAAGATGTTGGGAATCACATGAATGATTTCCTGGAAGAATTTCAGCGCCAGGACCAGCAAGCCCAGGGACAGGCCCAGGTAGATCGGCGCCAGCAGCCAACGCGAGGCGTACATCGTATTTTCGATAAAGCGTTCCATTGAATCTCACACAGCTTGGCTAAAAATGGTGCCGAGTATACCAGCCGCCACCCGGCCCCTGTCACCGCGAGAAAACTGACCCAAGTGGCATCTGTAAGAGAATTTTTCTGCTAGTGTCGAGACCATTCACTCGGCTCGATGATGTCGGACAGGAAAACTCAGATGATGGATGTGCGATCCCCTTTGGCCGCTCTCGGCCTGTGCGCGGCGTTGCTGATGGCCAGCGGCTGCTCCCCCAAAGAAGAGCAGAAGCAGGCGACCCTCGAAGAGAAAACCGCGAAGTTCGAACAGTCCCTGGACAGCATTCAGGACCCCAAGCTGCGCGATGCCATCGCAGACCTGGGCGGCTCGCTGCTGTTGCTGGAGCGCGCGCGCGTCAAGCTCGCCAGCAAGCCCATCGAAGCCGAATACGGCGAAGACAGCCTGGCCCTGCTCAAGCATTACCCTACGCCCCAAGCGCTGGTGGACACCTACATCAATGGCCTGTTCGTACTGCGCAAAACCTCGCACTCCGACTACCTGACAGATTTGCAGCCGGTCTTCCCGTTCTTCAACGCCCCGGACCAGTTCCCCTTCCCCCATGGCCTGGAATGGCAGTCGGTCACCCTGAGCAACGATAAAGTCATTCCCTTCCAACCGGAATGGTCCGAAACCGACCCCGGCATTCAACTGAGCCCCAGCAGCTCCAACCTGACCAACCCCGACGACCTGACGGTAACCTACCCGTTTATCGAAGGCATCGAGACGGAAAACAAGAGCCAACCACAACCCATCAGCCTCAAGGGCGCGGTGGAGGTGATCACCCCGGGCAAGGTGCTGACGTTCGACCTGACCAAACAAGACGTGGGCCATAAACGCACAGATGGCAATATCACCCTCAACCTGCTGACGCTGGAAAAGAACTACGCCGAGATCGAATTGACCAACAGCCAGCCCCTGGCCGCCGAAGTCGGCGACGCGTCACCCAATCCGCTGCTGGTGCAGGCACGGGACAGCACCGGGCAATTTCTGACCCGCTCAGGCTCGATCAACGAGAGTGCCGCGCAAGTGGCGTTCTATGAGAAACAACTGGCCGAGATGCAGAAACAAACCGCGTGGTCCGATGCCTTCGATAAACAGCTGACCGACGCGCAAAAAGCCTTCGAGCGCCAGCAGACAAGCCATTACGCCAAGGTGTATTTCAACGGGCTGATCGATAACCTGCAGGTGAACGTGCTGGATTTCTCCAAGGCCACGCTCACCCGTAAAGACCTGGACCTGCCGGTGATGCGCTTTGACAGGAACAGCCTGCAAAAGACCGTACAGCCCCTGCCAATGCCGGTCACGGTGTATGACGACGGCGCCGCCAGTTGGCTCAAGGATGCCTCGATGACGGAGGACCAACTGAAAAACAGCGTCACCCTCAGCCAATCGACCGAAGACGCCAGTGCCGCAAAAATCGTGTTCGACCACCCGTTCACCTTCAATGACGACCTGGTCGGTGCCGAGCGCAACAACAGTGACGCGCCTATCACCTTTTTCACCGCCGATGACAAGGGCGAGCGCGGCGAGCCCATCGAGCTGCCGACCGAGGCTTTCGAGCTCAACGCAGTAAACGGCACACTGACTTACGACCTTAATCTGTTCCCGGAGACCCCGGCGTTTGTGGTGGGCTCGGTACCGTTGTTTTTGGCCACCATCGAGAAGGCCACGATTGACGCCGCCAAGCTGCCCAAGGGCCTGTCGCTCAAGGACAACGCGCTGATCGTCGACCAGAAGGACTTCCCCGCCGACAGCTGGCGCTTCTACGCCAAGGATGCCAGCGGCAATTACCTCAAGGAGATCCTCGGTGTCAGCCACCGCGCCGAGGAATATGGCACGGCGATGTTTGACGTGCATTACTTCTACGGCCAGCCGACCACGCTGGAAAGTTACCAGCGCACCGACCTCAGCACCGTCCAGTACGGTTTTGAGGTGAAGCTGGACAGGCCTGAGAGCAAATAGCCCTGGGTGGACGCGGAGCGTCCGGGGCGGCGTTACCACGCGGAGCGTGGGAACGATCCTCAGAGGGTCAGCCGCTCCTGGCCGCCATTGAGTTGGCGCAGATGGGCCTGCAGGTGCAGGCACCAGATCTGCGGTTCGTCCATTTGCTCGTAGCCGTGCAAGGTCAGGCTATCGACGATGGTGCCCAGCATGCGTTCTGCCACGAAGGGCCCATGGAACGGGCCCTGGGATTTGACGGTGGAAGGCTGTTCGCCTGACATGCCGGCGGCAAATAGCAGCGTCCACATCCCGTTATCCCCGGCCAGAGGGCGAATGGAGCATTCGATACGGGTGACCAGGCCCAGGCACTGGCGGGTAAGGCAAAGGTTGCGCGACATGGCGGCGACCCTCGGTAGATCGGTGTTCAGCCCCAGCGCACGGCGAGGCTGTTTCTATCCTGCGACTCCTGTGGATATCCCTGATTCTGAGAATAGAAGAAAAACACGACAATCCAAGGTTGTAGAGACCAACGGGCGTTGGTCCCTGAGGGTGGAGTCAATTTTGTGGCACGCTAAACGTTCCCAAAAACACCACGGACCAGTGTGGGAGCTGGCTTGCCTGCGATGACAGACTCACAGCCAACCTCCCAGTTGACTGATACACCGCTATCGCAGGCAAGCCAGCTCCCACCTTGACCGAGTGATGACAGCAATCAGGTCGGCTTGGCTTCTGCCAACGCCTGCTGCGCCAGCTCTTTCTCCGCCTCCTTCAAATCCTCCTCACTGATCATCTCGGCAATCGCGCGCAAGCGCTCCACCACCCGCGCATTCACGGTGCCTTCCGGGAATTGCCCCTCGGCGTCCGGCTCACCGGCATCCTCGCCCACCAGCAGGCTCAAGGCCTCATCGGCCTGGCGCACCGCATAGATATGGAATTGCCCGGCACGCACAGCCTGCAACACTTTCTCGTCGAGCATCAGCGTGGCGACGTTGGCCTGAGGGATGATCGCCCCCTGCTCACCGGTCAACCCACGGGCTTCGCAGAGGCGGAAGAAGCCTTCGATCTTCTCGTTGACCCCGCCCACCGCCTGCACTTCACCAAACTGGTTGATCGAGCCGGTGATCGCAAAGCATTGCTTGAGCGGCGTCTTCGACAAGGCCGAGATCAAGGTGCACGCCTCGCCCAGGGACGCACTGTCGCCGTCCACGTACCCGTAGGACTGCTCCAGGGCGATACTGGCGGAGATGGCCAACGGGAATTCCTGGGCATAGCGGCTGCCCAGGTAACCGGTGAGGATCATCACACCCTTGGAGTGAATCGGCTGACCGAGGTTAACTTCGCGCTCGATGTCGACAATGCCGCTGCCGCCGGGGTACACCGTGGCGGAAATCCGCGCCGGTACGCCGAATGCCGAGTCGCCCACTTCCAGCACCGTCAGGCCGTTGCACTTGCCCACGGCCGCACCGGCGGTGTCGATGAGGATGACGCCGGCGAGCATGTCGTCGAGAATCCGCGCCGACACACGGCCGGTGCGCGTGGCCTTGGCCTTGAGGGCGCGCTCGATATGCCCGGCATCGGTCATCTCATCGCCCGCCAGGTGGCGAATAAAGTCCGCCTCGCTGACCAACTGGAACAAATCACCAATACGCGCAGACAAGCGGCCTTGATGTTCGGCCAGGCGTGCGCTGTAAGTCGCCAGGCGCGCCACCGCGTCCGAGGTCAGCGGCGCCATGCCTTCTTCCGACGTGCGGGTTTTGAGCAACTGGGCGAACTGCTCCAGGCTCTCGTCGACCATGGGGATGTCTTCGTCGAAGTCCACCAATACGCGGAACATCTCCTGGAAGTCCGGGTCGGCGTCTTGCAGGGCGTAATACAACTGGCGCGAACCGATGATGATCACCTTGACCTGCAAGGGAATCATCTGCGGGTTGAGGGTCACGGTGGCCAGGCGGCCGAGTTCGCCCAGGGGCGATTCCATCTTCAGCTTGCGCGATTGCAGGGAACGCTTGAGCGCATCCCACACAAAGGGCTCGCTGAGCATTTTTTCGGCTTCCAGAATCAGGAAGCCGCCATTGGCGCGGTGCAACGCGCCGGGACGCAGCTGGCGGTAGGTGGTATAGAGCGCGCCCTGGTCGGTGCTGTATTCGATACGGCCGAACAGGTTGTCGTAGGTCGGGTGCGGTTCAAACACCACCGGCGCGCCACCGTTGACCGAGTGGCCCACCACCAGGCTCGGGCAGTATTGCTCCTCAAGCAGCTTGCGCGCCTGGGCGTCGGTCTTGGCGTCGTCCACCAATTGCTCGACCACGGTTTTGAGCAAGTACACCTGCATGGCCTGCAGATAGCCACAGACCCCGGCGTTTTCTGCATACTTTTCCGACAACGGTGCCAGCAACGGCTGCAGGGCCAGGGTGATGGTTTCTTCGTTGAACTGGCGCAGCTGGTTGTTGGACTCGCGCTTCCACTGCGGCAGGCTGGCCAGCTCTTCGTTGAGGCGTTCTTCCAGCTCGGAGATATCGGTGTGGAAGCGCTCGCGATCGGCTTCCGGCAGTTGCGAAAACTCGGCTTCATCCAGCGCCTTGCCGTCGAGCATCGGCGTGAAGGCGATGTTGGAGCTGTCGCGGTACAGCGCCACGTCTTTTTCCAAGGCCAGGCGTTCGATCACGTCCAGCGCTTTGTCGTAGCGCTGGTTGAACGCCCGGTCGATGGCGCTTTTACGCTGTTGATAAGTCGGGTGTTCGAACACCGCCGGGAAGGTGGCGACCAGGTTATCCACCAAGGCGTTGATATCGGCAATAAACGCCGCGGCGGCGCCACCCGGTAATTCCAGGGCGCGGGGCTCGCGGGGCTCATCGAAATTATTCACATAAACCCAGTCCGCCGGGGTTTGCAGGCGCTTGCCTTCGGCTTTCAGGTAGCGTTTGACGAACGAAAAGCGGCCGGTGCCCGGCTCGCCCATGACAAACACGTTGTAACCGGGGCGTGGCATGGCCACGCCGAACTGCAAGGCTTCAACCGCACGTTCCTGGCCAAGCACACCGCGAAAGGGCTCCAAATCATTGGTGGTCGAGAAGCTGAACTGTTCAGCGGAGAAAGGGCGAGTCAGCGCTTCGGGCGCTAGACGCAAGCTGGCAGCAACAGGATCAGGCATCGGGCTTCCTTACATCAGGCGGGGCAGATGGGGCATTCTGGCTCCCGGTTGAGCGCTCTGGCAAGGCGCGCTTTCGGGAAAGCATAGACACGGCACGCGTCCTACAAAAAAATCGCCCGCCACTGAATGTTTATAAAAAAACACGGAACCCTGGGAACGTGCCTAAACTCCAAACTGCGCGGGTTGGACTAATAACTGGCCCCTAGGGTGCGTTGAGCACCTGAACCCTTGTCCATTGGTTTGCACACAAAGAGAACAAAGCTATGAAACGGATCCTTCTTGGTACTCTCTTCACCGTCGTCTCCCTCAATGCAATGGCAGAAGCACCAGGTGGCCCGAACTGCGGTTGGGGCAACATGTTGTTCGAAGGCCAGCGCGGTACTCCGGCCCACTTCCTCGCCTCCACCACCAACGGTACTTCGGGTAACGCCACCTTCGGCATGACCTCGGGCACCAACGGTTGCAGCACCAACAGCGCCCTGACCTACGGCGGCAAGTCCTGGATTGCCATGAATGGCATGATGAACGAGCTGTCCGAAGACATGGCCAAAGGCAACGGCGAAGCGCTGACCACCTACGCGGTGGTACTGGGTGTTGCGCCGGAAGATCGCGATCACTTCGCGGCCGTGACCCACGAGCACTTCCAGCAGATCTTCAGCAAGGCTGACGTGACCGCTGACGACGTGCACAACAACACCATTGCTGTACTGAAAAGCGATGCCCGTCTGGCGAAATACGCAACCCAGGCTTAAGCTCGACCTGCCCGCGCCTTTCGAGGCGCGGGTACTATTTTTGGACCCGCCCCCCCTTTGGGTCTCACTTTTTTGACTTAAGTTGCCCCTATGCTCAAACGCTTTGCCTGGTTGGCACTCTTCGCCTGCGCCCCGCTGTACGCGGCCCCGCACCTTGATGATCAACGTTTGCAGCAACTGGCCAATGATCCGTTCTGGCTGTCGCTGGGGCACTACGAAGCCGGCAAAGTCAGTGGCTGGCGCAGCTATGTCAGCGACAAGAAATTCTTCATCGCTCCCGATGGCGCACACCATCCGGATGCGGAACTCAAGGCCACCGTTGATGCGCTGTATGCACCGGCCAGCCTGGGTGAAAAGCACGCCCAATGTGTTTACCCCGCACGTACCCGCTGGCTCAAGGCGCAGTTGCAACTGAACGACCTGCCCGCCCTGGAATGCAAAGAGTTCACCCAGTGGTTCAAGGACGTCGCGCCCCATAGTGCGGTGATGATCTTCCCGGCGGCCTACCTCAACAGCCCGTCGTCGATGTTCGGCCACACCCTGCTGCGCATCGACCAGGCCGACGTGCAAAGCAACAACACCGCGCTGCTCAGCTATGCAATCAACTTCGGTGCCTATATCGAAGGCTCCGACAACAGCATCCTCTATGCCTGGAAGGGCCTGATGGGCGGTTATCCCGGCCTGTTCGCCCTGGTGCCTTACCAGGAAAAGCTCTCGGAATACCGTAGCCTCGAAAACCGCGATTTGTGGGAATACCGCCTGAACCTCACGGAAGTCGAAACCAAGCGGATGGTCGAACATGTGTGGGAGCTCAAACAGATCCAGTTCGATTACTTCTTCTTCGACGAAAACTGCTCCTATCGCCTGCTGGAACTGCTGCAAGTGGCCCGCCCTGGCCTGCGTTTGACTGAGCAATTCCCACTCACCGCGATCCCTACCGATACCGTCAAAGCGGTAAAGGATGCGGGGCTAGTGGAAAAGATCGACTATCGGCCTTCGCGTGAACGTGAACTGCTCGAACGCGCCAAGCCGCTGGACAGCGATGAGCAGCAGTGGGTGTTGAAAATCAGCGATGACCAAAAGCAACTGCAGGAGCCTGCATTCAAAGCCCTGCCCCGCGAACGCCAGGCATTGGTTGTGGACGCCGCTTACCGCCTGGGCCGCTACCGCGCCAACGGTCTGGAGCGCGATGCGACACGCTCCCAGCGCAGCTTCGAACTGCTGCGCGCAATCAACCAGAACCCGGCGCCAGACCTGAAGATCACCCCGCCTGGCCTGCCGGAAAACGGCCACGAGTCGCGCACCTGGCAAGCCGGCATCGGCACCCGTGGCGACAAAGCCTTCGGCGAATACGGCCTGCGCATGGCCTACCACGACCTCAACGACAACGCCGAAGGCTTCCCCCTGGGCGCGCAGATCGAAATCCTGCAAATGAAATTGCGCCAGTACGAGGGCAATCACTGGCAGCTCCAGCAACTGGACCTGGCCACCATTCGCTCGCTGACGCCACGCAATGCGCTGCTGCAACCCTGGTCGTGGCAAGTTACCGGCGGCCTGGAGCGGGTGCCGGGCAAACACGACGACGAAACCCTGGTCGCCCACGTCAACGGCGGCGCCGGTGGCACCTGGCAACTCTCCGACGACATGCTCGGCTTCGCCCTCGGCACCGTGCGCGTGGAGCACAACAACGACTTCAGCGAAGCCATCTCCCCGGCCGCTGGCTTCAACACCGGCGTGCTGTGGAAAAACCCGTTGGGCAACCTGAGCCTGGAAGCCAAGGGCGATTTCTTCACCAACGGCGAAGTGCGGCGCAGCATCAGCCTCAACCAGCAGTGGGAACTGTCGCGCAACCTGGGCCTGCGCCTGAGTGCCCAGCGTGAATACAGCCACCTGTCCACGCCAGTGAATGAAGTGATGCTTGAGCTGAAGTGGTACCACTACTGACTCAAGCCTTACAACGTTCAAAATGTGGGAGCGGGCTTGCTCGCGAATGCGCAGTGTCAGTCATTGATTATTTGCCTGACGCACCGCATTCGCGAGCAAGCCCGCTCCCACATTTGGCCCGCGAATAGTCAGCCCTACCGCATCTCCCTCTCCCCCCAAAATCAGGAGCTCCATCGACATGACTGTTGCCTGCACCACCCTTGAAGAAGTGCGCGAAAACATCGACCGCCTCGACCAACATATCGTCACATTGCTGGCCGAACGCAGCCAATTCGTTTCCCAAGCTGCACACTTCAAAAAAGACACCGATGATGTGAAGGCCCCACAACGGGTTGAACAAGTAATCGCAAAGGTGCGGGCACTATCCGAGGTAGTGGGCGCCAACCCTGAGGTCACTGAGCAGGTATATCGCGCGATGATTGCTGCATTTATTCAACAGGAATTGGCTGAGCATGCCGCGCTCGGAACAGCAGGCTGAAAACAATCAAATTTCTTTGCCTGCATGGAAGCTCTAAGCCTCTAATTAACTCTTTGAAAAACAAGTAGAAAATTTCAGCCATTTTTTGAGCTTTTTACTTGTGAAAACTTATTCCTAATGACCTAGCTTTATGGAGGTTTGCGTCTAGTCTTGGTTGGATATCAAACTGCCACCAACCTAAACACGGATCTGAAAAGGTAAGAGGCTCACTATGGATTTTTTTGAAAAGCTCACCAGTCTGGCAGCAAAGGTTCGATTGCAAGGCCCGGCCATTCAAACGGAAGAGGCTACAAAAAATGCCTTCGTAATGCCTTTTATCAACACGGTGCTGGGCTACGACGTGTTCGATCCACTGGAAGTGATGCCTGAATTTGTTTGTGATGTTGGAACGAAGAAAGGCGAGAAGATCGATTATGCGATCATGAAGGACGGTGAGGTGCAAATACTCATCGAATGCAAAAAGATCGGCGAGTCCCTGAGTATTAATCACGCCTCGCAGCTCTTTCGATACTTTCACGTCACAAGCGCAAGAATTTCCATCCTCACCAACGGTCAGGTCTACAGGTTCTTTACTGACTTGGACGCCCCCAATAAAATGGACGAAAAACCATTTTTGGAACTGGATTTACTAGATATTGATGAATACTCGGTACCTGAACTGATCAAGCTCACCAAATCAGCGTTCGATGTCGACTCAATCATCAATGCTGCTGGGGAATTAAAATACGTCAGCCAATTGAAAAAGCTCATCGGTACCCAAGTCAGCAAACCAGAAGATGATTTTGTGAAGTTTTTCGCCTCCCGTGTCTACGAGGGCGTAATCACACAAAAGGTTCGCGAGCAATTTTACGAACTGACCCGTAAAGCTTTAGCCCAGTTTCTGAATGATCAAATCAACGATCGTCTGAAGTCCGCAATGAGCGGCGTTATTCAACCCTCGCTAGCATCAATACCCGTTACAAACAGCGCGAAGGCAGACGCACAAGAACGAGATGAAGCAGAAGATAAAATTCTGACGACGCTGGAAGAGCTGGAGGGTTATCACATTGTCCGGGCCGTTGTACGCTCAGTGGTCGATGCAAAACGAATCGTACAAAGGGATACGCAGAGCTATTTTGGAGTTCTGCTAGACGATAACAACCGTAAGCCGATTTGCCGTCTTCACTGTAAGCGTCCAGCCCGCCCACCTTCTCCTCGAGCACCCCTGCCCGCATCCTCTGTATTTTTCAGCAGGGGATTCACATGGAAACGATGCACGCGCGGCGCGAGTCCTGGGCCAGGCA